>CAJWVP010000030.1 GCA_913048145.1 uncultured Rhodospirillaceae bacterium | reverse complement strand
GGATGCCGAGCCAACACTGTGTCGGCGTCGAAGCCTAGCCGTTCGATGACGCCGGGGCGGAAGTTCTGGGCGAACACGTCCGCCGTGGCGATGAGTTTCCAGAGCACCGGCGCCGCATCCGGATTTTTCAGGTTCAAAACCACCGAGCGCTTGCCCCGGTTCACGGAGACAAAGCCCGGCGTGAAATTTTCGTCATCGCCCCGGTGGCGCATGATATCGCCCTGGGGCGGCTCCACCTTGATGACGTCGGCGCCCTGGTCGGCTAACAGGCCCATGGCGCCGGGCCCGGAAATCACGCTGGTCACGTCGACAACGCGGATGCCGGCCAGTGGGCCGGCCGTTGGATACTTAGATGTCATGGGTTGTTGGCTTCCAAAGCGGCTTGGTAGGCGGGTCGGGCCGAAACCCGTTCGCGGTAGGCGGCGACCTCCGCCGGCAGGGCGATGTCGTAACGGTCGGAGAAGTTCAGACAACTAAGCATCAGGATATCGGCGCCGCTGAACGCGTGCCCAAGGAGAAAATTGCCTTCGGAAGGCAATGCCGGCACGACCGATTGGATCATCCGCAGGAAATATTCCCGCGCCGTATCATTGGCGGCCGGTGCCTCGCCGTAGGTCTCATGAAGGTCGACGTGTCGGCGCAGCACATACAGCGACGTGGCGTCCAGCTCCATAGATATGAAGGACATCCATTCGAAATACTTGGCCCGGGCCCCGTATGCGGCTGGGATCAGGGGGTTCGCGTCGCTACCGTAGGTCTCTGCAAGGTAGGTCACGATGGCGGCGCTTTCGGACACCACGAGATCGCCGTCCACCAGGACCGGTATCTTTCCCCGAGGATGCAAGGCCATGAACGCTGGGTCCTCCATGGCTGGGGTGCGGGTGCGGATCGGTTGCGTCGCGTAATCAAGGCCCAGTTCGATCAAAGCCCAATGGACCCTAAGCGTCCGCGACGTTCCGACACCCCAGAGGGTTCGTCTGGGTGTTTCTGTCATGTTACTCCAAAGACCTGGTCGTTCGTCGACAGCCTAACGGCTTTGATCAGACGGGCCAACCAGCATCGGGCGTCGGCGTGCCGGTCAGAGCCGACACGCTATGGTTCCCGCCACCAGCATGGACATTATGAAACGCAACATCGCCTTCTCCCGTCGGCGAACCCTAGAAGAGACCTGACTGGCTCCTTAAGATATCGCTGGAATAACGAGGAAGGACACCAACTATGTTCACAACTCTGGCCGAACAGGCCAACGCCAATGCCGCTCTTCTGAACCGTGGGCGGCGGTTGACCATCGATATCCTGGTCGGTATCGGCGTGGATGATTTTCTGATCTCCATTGAGAAGGGCCGCGTCGTCGACGTGCGGCCACGGCGCTTGGCTATGGAAAGCGGCGTCTTCACTGTTCGCGCGCCGGCCGAGGCCTGGACCGAGCATTGGAGATCCATGCCGGCGCGGGATTTCCATGACCTCTTATCCATGATCGCGGCCGGCCACGTGGTGGTCGATGGCGACCTAACGCAGTTGTTGCAGAACCTGCTATACTTCAAACTCCTGTTCGCTGCGCCGCGGGGATCGGTGGCCGTTCCCGTGGCCCAGAACAGTGTCGGCCTTGCCGGACCTGCGCCGTCCGGCGGCCCCGTTTATGAGCCCATCGTCGGGCGCTATTTCAACATGCCTTTAGGGGGACGTGATCACCGCATCTATGTGGAGGAAGCGGGCCACGGGATCCCGCTGGTCTGTCTGCACACCGCCGGTTCTGATGGGCGGCAGTTCCGTCATCTCCTATGTGACCGGGCAATTACGGATCATTTTCGGGTACTGGCCTTTGATCTGCCGTGGCATGGAAAGTCGACCCCGCCCGTCGGCTGGGAGAACGAGACTTACGAGCTAACCACCGATGGCTACAAGGAACTGGTGCGCACCTTCTGCGCTGCCATGGACGTGGACAATCCGGTGGTCATGGGCTGTTCCATGGGCGGCCGCGTCGTCCTTCACCTGGCCATGGATCATCCGGATGAATATAGGGCCGTCATTGCTCTGGAGGGGGCGGACAAGCTGGAGCCCTACTACAACATCGATTGGCTGCATCGGCCCAATGTCCATGGCGGCGAGATCTGCGCGGGCTACGTATCCGGCCAAGTGGCGCCGCAAAGCCCTGACGAATACCGATGGGAAACACTCTGGTCCTACATGCAGTCCGGGCCCGGTATCTTCCGCGGCGATCTGTTCTTCTATTGGCATGACGGCCATTTCGATGATCGCTCACATCTTATCGACACGTCTAAATGCCCGGTTTATCTGCTGTCTGGCGAATACGATAGTTCGTGCACGCCGGAGCGCTCGATCGCCACACATGAGCGTATCAAGGGATCGAAGCTGAATATTATGGAAGGCATTGGCCACTTCCCCATGTCGGAGAACCCAGACCTGTTCCGCGATCATCTGCTGCCCGTGCTTGAGGAGATCAGGGGCTCCGGCTGATCAATTGAGGTCGAGGGGGAAGATCGGCCTACGGACCTTGGTGTAGGTGAGCGCCTTGTAGTTCCCCGATGTGAGACCGCCACCGCCGTCGACGACGATGATGTCGGACGCCAGAGGTTGAAACGCGGCGCGGAAATGCTGCGACGATTTGACCGCGATGACCTTTTTCTGGGTCACGTCGATGCGCGCGTGCTGGAAGTACATGATGTCATAAGTCTGAAAGCGTTCTGAAGCCACCACGACCTCAATCCCGCCGACCTTCAAGACCGCTGTTGGTCCCATGTCGATATGCACGCCGGCGGCCATGGGCCCCTTCAGGGTAAACTGCCCCTTGGTGAGGGCCGTCACCGTGCCGCGAACGGCGATGGGCGCGCCGTAACGGGGGTCGATCTTGCCGCCCAGGTCCAGATGCACGATGGAGCCAAGGCCGTTCTCCCAGCAGATCTGCGCTGCCGCCGGATCGCAGATGCTGGCGAAAGCTGCGTCCCGGAGGTCCGCCTCGATCATGGCGCGTAGCAGGTTCGTGGCGTCTCCGTAGCCGCCACCGCCCGGGTTGTCGGCGAAGTCGGCTAGCACCAGGGGGCCGCCGATGCCGGCTGCGGTTTTCGCCCGGTTGATGGCCGCGTCGATGGGCATAGTTTCCACGGTGCGGCGGTGGCGACTTTCCCAGATCTGGTCCATGAGTTTTTCCGCCATGGCGCCGAACCGGGAGTCGCCCCCGTTGCCAACAACAATGGCCGACGGACCCGTGTCATGAGTGTCGGCCTTGGCGAAGCCGGCGCAGACGCTGGTCGCCAGGACGCCCGGTTTCTCAAGCAGGAGATCAGCGCTGTGCAGGGCCTCGGTCATGGGGCCTGGGGCTGTGGTGCGGCCACTGTCGACGCCTTCCAGCATGGCTCCGCGCCGGACGTGGGACGTGGGCTTGATTTCACCGGTCAGAGCCCGCTTGATCAGGCCAGCGGCCTGGGTGGCGATCTCTACCTGGTCCACGTGCGGGTAGGTCCGATAGGCGACAACGATGTTTGCCAATTCTGCCATGCGATCGGTGACGTTAGCGTGAAGGTCCAAGGTGATGGCCACGGGCATCTCCGGTCCGATGGCGGCTCGCAGCCGGGCCAATAATTCCCCTTCGCCGTCCTCTGTGTGTTCGCAGGCCATGGCCCCGTGCAGCGACAGCATCACCGCGTCAAAAGGGCCCTGGTCAATCGCCGCATCGCAGATGGTGTTGGCGAAATGATTGAAGGTTATCTCGGTCACGGCGCCGCCAGGCGATGCATCGCCGTAGATAGGTGTCACCGCCTGCCAGCCCTCAGCGGCGCAGAAATCCAGAAAAGCGGCCGGCTCGGTTTTGGTGCCGCGCATCTGTTTCGCAATCGCGTCGCCGTAATACAGGGCACGAGCCCGATAGGCGTCCAGGTCCGTCGGCACGGCGCTGAAGGTGTTGGTTTCGTGCTTGAAGCCGGCGATGAGGATACGGGTCACGACGGATGCTTCCTACCAGGCGCGGTTTGCGTCGGTGGACCAGGGGTCATCATCCATCGGCCAGGCTGGTCGCGCCGCGCGCTCCAGGGGTAGGCGCGTGATCTCATGATCGACGACGCCTGGGGTGGAGACATAGTAAACATGATCGGAAATGGCGGCGTAGTTGGAATAAAAATGTTGCATGGATTTGACTACCAAAACTTTTTTGGCCATGAAATCGATCCCGGCTTCTGTAAAAGTGCTGGGATGGACGTTCTGGCTACGGTTCGTGTGAACCACATATTCGATGCCGTTGGCAGTAATCATCACTGTATCACCCAACCGGCGTTTGGAATTGCCGAGACCCTGGATCATCAGGTTATCGTATACGGCGCGCACGGTGGCCTTCATGTCCAGCGGCGGACCTGACCACGGTCCGGCCTTGCCGCCAAGGCGAAGATCAAGGGTCGCGCCGACGCCGGCGCTTTGGCAGATGG
Source organism: uncultured Rhodospirillaceae bacterium (assembly GCA_913048145.1). GTDB lineage: Bacteria > Pseudomonadota > Alphaproteobacteria > Rhodospirillales > Casp-alpha2 > UBA3470. The sequence goes on along the minus strand of CAJWVP010000030.1, from coordinate 9,672 downwards.
CTACCGCCGCGGGATCCCAGATACCGCCAACGGCGCAATTCTCGACCCCTCGTGCCAGGAGGGCGTGCGCGATGAACGTGGAATCTCCAGCTCCGCCGCCGCCTGGGTTGTCGGCAATATCGGCGAAGACCACGGGCCCACTGTCCACTTTGAGGGCGCGGTCGATGGCGTCATCCAATTCGATGAAAGGCGGCGTGATTTCGTCGCGAAGTTCCCAGAGCTCATTGCCCAGCTGCTTAGCGAGTTCGTCGCCCGCCTTCCGGTTGTCATCAGTGATGACTACAGTGCGGGTGCCAACGTGGGGGATATTCGCCCAGGGGAACCCATGGCCAAGGGAAACGGACAGCACATTGCCCGTGCCCTCTAAATCGCGCATGCGCTGCACGAATCCCTGCATGGGTTCGCGGGTCGTGTGGTAGAGGCCGATCATGCGGCAGTCGTGGATGGAAATCTGCGGATTGATACGGTTCTCCAGCACGCCCTCCATGAGGGCCCATACCTCTTCCGCCCGGTCGGCAAAATCGATGTGTGGGTATTCTTTGTATATTACGAAGGCGGTCACGTTTTCGACGAAGGCGCGGCTTAGGTGGCAATGTAGATCGAGCTCGCAGGTGATAGGCACGTTCGGCCCGACGATTGACCGGATGCCGAGTACCAAATCCTCTTCGCAGTCGTCATAACCGTGCGCCACCATGGCGCCGTGTAGCGATAGCATCACCCCGTCCACCGGCATGGCGGCGCGGAGCTTGTCTAGGATCTCGTCACGGAGGGCTTCGTGAGTTGCTTTGTTGGTTAGGCCCGATGGCGTCGCGAAGGCGCACAAGCCTTCGCTCACCCGCCAGCCTTTGGCCTCGGCCCGACGTTTCCAAATTTGTAGGGGCACGCCGAACATGTTGACCGCCTCCGGGTGTTCCCCGTCGCGGACGAGGTAGGTGGCCTCGAACGCGGGGATATCCGTAGGTAAGGGCGCCCAGGTGTGCGTCTCCGTTCCGAGGCATGCTGTAAACAGGTGCTTGGACATGGTCTAGGCCTTCAGTGCTTGGATGTTTGGCAGGGGCCGGGCGGTTTCTGGGTTCGACGCGAGCACGCTTTCCAACGCAGCCGCGGCGGCCAGGACCAATCGGTCCGAGCCGTTTGGGGCACTGATCTGCAGGCCCATGGGGAAGCCTTTAGAGTCGGTGCCGAAGGGGATCACGCAGCTCGCCGGCGTGGCCATGGTTAGCGCATAGGCCGGCGACATCCAGCGCATATAATTGGGCAGTTTCTCGCCGTTAATCTCTTCCGGATACCATTGGGCGTGTGGGAAAGGCGAGACCGCTGCGGCTGGGCTCAACAGTAGTTCCGCCTCGTTGAACATTTCGATGTAACCCTTATACAGCGACGTCTGTTTCGCATGGGCCCAAGCCACGTCGGTCATGGTGAAGTTGGCGGCCATGTCGACGTTGGCGACTACGTTGGGCGTCAAGAGGTCGCGATGGTTCTCGACCTTTTCGCCGTGGGCCGAGAGATAGTTAACGCAGCGCAGCACTTCAAAGGCGCGGTGCAGGTCGTCGTCGAAGGGCGGATCGTGGTCCTGAGCATCGGTGAAGATGTGGCGGATGGTGTCGATCTTCCGCCGGAAGCATTCGCGGATATCGTTGTCCAGGGGAGCGACACCGAGGTCCTCGGAGATGGCGACGCGCAGGCTTGCTAAGTCAGCCGGTTGCAGGGGCTCCGCCAGCTCCGGGTCGATACCGCTACCGAAGGGATCGCGCGGATCGTCGTCGATCATAGCCGAGAGCAGCAGTGCCGCGTCGGCCACCGTGCGGCCCATGGGGCCGAGGACCGAGAAGGGATTGAGGCCCACGGACCGGAGTTCGTTAGGCACCACGCCTGGCGAGGGGCGGAAGCCGACGACACCGCAGAAGGAGGCCGGCGTCCGGAGACTTCCGCCGTAATCGGATCCCGTAGCCAACGGCACCATGCCCGTGGCCAGGGACACGGCTGAGCCACCGGAGGATCCGGCGCAGGACATTTCTGGATCAAAGGGGTTTCCTGTGGCGCCAAACACCAGGTTGCGGGTGTTGGCGCCGGCGCCGAACTCTGGCGTGTTGGTCTTGCCGATGAGAATACCGCCGTTGGCCCGAATTTCGGCGATGGAGCCCTGGTCTTGGTCAGGCACGTTGTCCGCGAATAGCTGCGATCCCATGGTCGTGCGTACGCCGCCCGTGCTTTCCAGATCCTTGGACCCAAAGGGCAGTCCGTGTAGCAGGCCGAGTAGTTCGCCGTCCAGGGCCTGTTTCTCCGCGACCCTGGCTTCGGCGCGGGCCCGGTCATAACAAGTGGTGACCATGGAGTTTACTGTTGGGTTAACTGCCTCTGTGCGCGTAATGCAGGCCTCCAACAGCTCGACAGGGGAGATTTCCTTGGTTCCGATGCGTCGGCGCGCCTCCGTGGCGGTGAGATCGCAAAGCTCGGTCATGTTGTGAAGTCCTCCAGATTAGGCACGGGCCGTTCCAGGCCCGGGATTTTTGCAAACTCTGTTTCCAAGGCCATCGCGATGCGCAGCAACTCGACATCGCCGCGCCGCTTGCCGACCAACTGCACGCCAAAGGGAAGGCCCAAGTGATCAAGGCCGCAGGGCAAGGCCAGCACCGGGTGCCCGGTCAGCGTCAGTGCCGATCTGATCAGCGATGCCCCCATGTAGTTGGCCATGGGCTGGCCGTTCACTTCCTTCGGAATGCCGTCTTCGATGAGGAACGCCGGCACAGCGTTTCCTGGCACGATTAGCACATCCTTGTCTTCGAAATAGTCCTGAAAGGTCGTGTAGATACGCCGCCATTGTACTTCCGCCTCGGCTACGTCGGCCAGGCTCATCTTTCGGCCGTCCTCGATGTTGGCGATGATGTTTGGCGATAGTTTTTCGCCGTGGGTCTCATAGCGTTTCGTGTGGGATGCCAGGTAGTTGACGCAACGGAGCGTCCAGAAGCAGTCCCCGGCGTCGGCAAAGTCCGGATCGTCCGCCGATATGGTGCCGAAAGAGCTACCAAGCTTTCCGATCACAGCCTGAAAGCAGGCGCGGATGTTGTTGTCCACAGGCGCGACGCCGCCGAAGTCTTCTGTCCAGGCGGCCCGCACAATCCCGAGATCAAAGTGTTCTAGGTCCAGAAAAGCGGAGGGGTCACATGGGCCGGTCAGTGGGTCACGATCTGCGTTAGCCACCAGGCCCGCCATCATCAACGCCACATCAGCAACCGACCGGGCCATGGGGCCTTGAACGCTGAAGTGAGAAAAGTTCAGCGGCCGGCTCTCCCGCGGCACCAGGCCTGGTGTCGGACGGAAACCTACGACCCCGCACCATGTCGCCGGATTCCGAAGGCTGCCGCCCGTGTCCGAACCGTGCGCCAGGGGTAGCATGCCTGTTGCCAACGCCGCTCCTGAGCCGCCGGAGGAACCACCTGATGTTCGGTCCAGGTCAAAGGGATTGTGCGTTGGTCCGTAGACCTTGTTGGTGGTGTGCGTGCCGGCGCCAAACTCGGGCGTATTGGTCTTCGCTGCGATGATGGCGCCCGCATGGCGAAGCCGGGTGACCATGGGTTCGTCCTTCTTTGGGACGTGGTCGGCGTGCAGTAGGGATCCCCAGGTGGTGCGGAGGCCTTCGGTGGCGTTCAGGTCCTTGATGCCGATGGGCAGGCCGTGTAAAGGGCCCAGCTCAGCGCCGTCGCGAACCGCCTGAGCCGCCGCCACGGCGTCTCGGCGCGCGCGCTCGAAATCCGTGGCGACGATGGCATTGATGGCGGGGTTGGCCGCATCCACGCGAGCGATGCACGATTCGAGTAGATCCTCCGGCGACAATTCTCCCGTTCCGATCAGTTGGCGTGCGCGCGTAGCGCTCAGGTCACAAGGATCGCTCACGGCCGGTACGCAGTCTCGGGGTCACCTAAGTCCCAATAGACCCCGGTTACTAGGCCCATGCCCTCACGGGTTAGGGACCACAGGATGTGCTCGTTGGGCGCGTGCTGCGAGCAGCCGGCATAGCTCAAGGGCATCCACACGAACGGAATGCCCAGCACGTCTTGGAACACATCGTTACAGATGGAGCCCCCGGAATTGGGAAGTATGGCGGTACGTTCGCCGGTCATGCGTTGCACCGTGGCTTTCATCCAGATGGCCCAGGGGTGGTCTGGGTCCGTGCGAGCGGCGTTGAAGCGGCCCGAGTTTTCCGCCGGCGGCTCGTGAATCTCGATCATGGGATAGCCCTGACCATCCAGGTGTCGGCGTAACGCCGGCAGGATGAGTTCGGGATCGGTACCGACCACATAACGGAGTTGACAGTTCGCATGGGCTCGCGGCGGCACGGCGTTGACGGGCTTGTCTGGGTTGCCGGTGACGAAGGCGAGGACTTCGAAGGTGTTCCAGGCGTAGACTTTCTCAGCCTCCGTGAGGCCCGGCTCTCCCCATTCCATGTTGATTTCAGGAGCGTTTGGGCCGCCCTCGCGCTTCACGTCCTTGAGAGCGTCGCGAACGGAGTTGCTGATCGGTGGCGGTCGCCAGCCGTCGACAAGGATTTTGCCATTGACGTCGGCGATGGTAGCGATGGCGTTACCGAGGATGACACCCGGGTTCGCCAGTAACCCGCCCCAGTTTCCGGAATGATGCCCGCCCTCGCGCATGTCAAGGACCAGATCGAAGTTTCGTGTTCCCCTGCAGCCTAACGTCAGGTTTGGCTTGGCCATGTCGACGCGTGGCCCGTCGGAGGCAAAGTAAAAGTCGGCAGCGAAATCGTCCTTGTGGAGCGCGACCATATCTTTGAAGCCCCAGGATCCGTTTTCTTCGCCAGTTTCGATGATAAACTTGGAATTGAAACCTAGGTGTCCGCGTTCCTCGATCACCGACTTTAGCGCACCCATATGAACCGAATGCTGACCTTTGTTGTCGGCGGTGCCGCGCCCGTACACCTTGTCCCCATCGCGCGTGAGCTTCCAAGGGTCCCGATCCTCGGACCAACGGCCTTCGTGGCCGCGGACCACATCACCATGACCGTAGCCTAGAATTGTCGGCAGGCTCTTGTCCTCGGTCCGGGTCGCCAGAAGTGCCGGGCCCATACCTTCCATGGGGTTGTCATAGACCCGGCAGGTATAGCCTATGGCCTCGAAGCACGGGCGCATTTCCTCTTCCAGGTATTGATAGAGCACGGGTAATCGTTCCGGCTTCTGGCATTCGGTTGGAATGGCCACGCGTCGCGCCAGATCAGCCCAATAACCGTCCGCATCGTCAAAGTAAGCGAGGGCGCGGGCGATGACGGCGTCGCGGGTCATTTCAATGGGCCTTCTTTCCGGGTGTCCCGGGCTCGCCCAGGTCCCAATAAACGCCGGCCATGATGGTCAGCGCTTCGCGGGCCTCGGACAGGAGGATGTGTTCGTTTGGGGCGTGCTGTGAGCAGGCCGAATAGGAATGCGGAATCCAGATGGATGGCAGGCCCAGCGTCACATTGAACAGGTCGTTGCAGATGGAGCCGCCGAGGCTCGGGATCACGGCGGTCTTCTTGCCCGTGGTTCGGGCCATGGCGTCTGCTGTCCATGCGGCCCAGGGGTTATCCGGAGGCGTTGCGCTGGCGTTGAAGTCGATGGCGTTCTCGGGTGGTGGCGGCTCGATCTGGACTGCCTCGAAACCGTGGTCGTCGAGATGTTTCCGGAGTGCTGGAAGGATGTTGTCCCGATCTGTACCGGCGATGAAGCGGAGTTGGCAATGAGCCCGGGCTTCCGGCGGCACGGCGTTCACTGGTTGGCGCGGGTCGCCTGTGCGATAAGCCAGCACCTCGAAGCTATTCCAGGCATAGACCTGTTCGACGGGCGAAAGGCCCGGCTCTCCCCAGTCTGGGTCGATGTCCGGTGCGTCGGTGCCGCCGCTTATTTCGATGTCAGCTAGTGCGTTGCGCACCGCGGCCGACATGGGCGGCGGCAGCCATTCCTTGATTAGGATTTGGCCGGTGGGTGAGATGATGGATTTAATGGCGTGGGAGAGCACGATACCTGGATTGGTCAACAACCCGCCCCAATTACCTGAGTGGTGACCGCCTTCGCGGTATTTCAGGACCAGATCAAAGTTTCTGGCGCCCCGCGCGCCCAGAAAGATGGTTGGCCGATCCGGCGCCACCCGGGGCCCGTCTGAGGCGATGAAGACATCAGCGGCAAACTTCTCCAGATTAGCCTCCACCACTTCGAATATGCCAGGCGAGCCGTTCTCCTCGCCCATTTCGACCATGAACTTGGCGTTGAAACCTAGCCGTCCGCGGACGTTTAGGACCTGGCGAATAGCTGCCATGTTGATGGTATGCTGGCCCTTGTTGTCGGCCGTGCCGCGGCCGTAGAGCTTATCGCCGTCCTGCTTTGTGACCCAAGGGTTCAGCCCCTCATGCCACTGATCCTCCAGCCCCCGCACCACGTCGCCGTGGCCGTAACCCAGTACGGTCGGCAGATTGTCGTCCTCGTTGCGGCTAGCCAGAAGGATGGGCCCCTTCCCTGCGACGGGGTTCTCGAAAACTTCGCAAGTGAAGTCCATGGCTTCGAAGGCGGGCTGGATGGCTTCATTTAGATAACGCTGCAAGTCGGCTTGGCTGTCGTCCTTCTGGCTTTCCGATGGAATGGCAATCCTGGCTGATAACTCTTCGACATACGCGCCGGAGTCAAAATATTCTTCGATCCCTTCGATGGCCGCCGCGCGGCTCATGCCGCCGCACCTTGCGCCTTGTCATATAGATGGCATTCCACGCTTCCCTCCGACGTGGGAATGGCCTTTGGTGAGCGGGTGGAACAATGATCCATGACCTTGGCGCAGCGCGGATGGAAGGTGCAGCCCGACGGTGGCTCCACCGGGTTCGGGTAGGCTGCACCCAGATGCGTGTCCGGAACGTCCAGGTTTGGGTCCGGAGTCAGAACAGAACTCAACAGGGCCTCCGTGTAGGGGTGCTGCGGTTTGGTGAACAGTGTTTCCGTGTCGGCCTCTTCAACGATACGGCCCAGATACATGACGGCCACCTTAGTCGCGATGTGTTCGACTACGGCCAGGTTGTGAGAAATGATTACGTAGGTGAGGTTCAGTTCACTCCGGAGATCTTGTAACAGGTTTAGGATCTGTGACTGTACGGAGACGTCCAACGCCGAGGTTGGTTCGTCACAGATCACCACGCGTGGTCGGTTTATCAGAGCCCGGGCGATAGCGACACGCTGACGTTGACCACCCGAAAGCTGGCTCGGGTAGTTCTGGAACACGCGGCGCGGCAGGCCGACCAGTTCCATCATTTCCTCTGCCCGGCGGCGCCAGGTGTCCGGGTTCTGGTCACCCTGCACCTTCAGGGGCAGCGTGATGATCGAGCCAATGGACTTTCGGGGGTTCAGGGACGAATAGGGATCCTGGAAGATTGGTTGTAGCAGTTTCGCCACGTCCAAGCGGTTCTGTCCCGCGAGTGGCTTGCTGTCCACTTCGACACTCCCGCTGGTGAGGGGCTCGAGGCCCAGGATCATCCTCGCCAGCGTGGTCTTGCCACAACCCGACTCACCGACCAGTGCGACTACGTCGCCCTGGTTGACCGTCAAGTCGACCCCGTTGACCGCGTGTAGGGGTCGTTTTCCTTGGAAGAAGCCGGCGGAAATCATGAACGTCTTGGTGACGTCCTTGGCTTGAATAATGACGTTGCTCATGCGGGCACCTTTTGCTTGAGGTTGTCAGCACATTGTTCGGGGCTCATTACGCAACGGTAGTCATGGGCATTTGTGAAGCCGGGCCGAAGGTCGACCACCGCCGAATGACAGGGGTTGGAGGCGTAGGAGCATCGTTCGGCAAAATGACAGCAATTCATTTCCCCGATCAAAGAAGGCACGATCCCAGGAATGGAGCCCAGATGGCTGCCTCGCGCCGTTTTGCCTGGAATGGGGATGCATTCTAAAAGCCCCTGTGTATACGGATGGGTTGGGTTCTCAAAAACCTGCTTGGCGCTACCTTGTTCGACGATCTGGCCAGCGTACATGACGGCGACCCGATCGGCGACGCGCGCAACAACACCGAGGTCGTGGGTGATTAGGATTAGACCCATATTGAACTCTTTCTGTAGCTCCGCGAGTAGCAGGAGGATCTGCGCCTGTATAGTTACGTCCAAGGCAGTCGTTGGTTCGTCGGCGATAATAAGGTCCGGGCCGCACATCAAGGTCATGGCGATCATTACCCGCTGTCGGAGACCGCCTGAAAGCTGGTGTGGATACTGCCGGAGTCGCGAGCGTGCCGCCGTGATACCAACCTTCTCCAGAAGGAACACGGCCCGGTCCCGGGCTTCTTCCCGGCTAGCCTTGCGGTGGCGTATCAGGGTTTCTTCCATCTGGTTGCCTATGGTGTAGGCCGGATTCAGGGAAGTCATGGGTTCCTGGAAGATCATGCCCATGCGGTTGCCGCGAATGTCCGCCATCTTGTCTTCCGTGATGTCTAGGACGTTCTCGTTGTCCAACTCCAATTTGGTCGCCGTACGGATGGCTTTGCCTGGCAATAGATCCATTATAGCCAGTGACGTTAGCGATTTTCCGCACCCCGATTCACCGACAATGCAGAGTGTTTCTCCTCGGTCGACCTTGAAACTGACGCCCTGCACGGCATGCAACATGCCTGCAGGCACGGGTATATCGATTTTTAAATTGTCGACGGTCAGGATACGTTCGGCCATGGCGATATCGCGGTCCCTAATCTGGTCTTTTGTAATTTAGTTTCTGTTCTCTGGCGCGGTGACATCGCGGATGCCGTCGCCGAGCAAGTTGATACACAGCATCAGCATGAATAGGGCGGTCCCAGGAATGGCAATCACCCAGGCCTTGAAAAACATCATACCCTTGCCTTCCGAAACCATAAGGCCCCAGCTTGGCGTTGGCGGTTGTACGCCAAGGCCTAGAAATGACAATGATGCCTCCAAGAAGATGGCATGCGCCACCTCCAGGGTTGCCACTACGATCAGTGCGTTGGCCACGTTTGGCATAATCTCCGTAAGAACGATGCGGAACGTGGAGCATCCCAGGGCCTTTGCGGCGGCCACGTAATCCATATTTCGGGCCTGTTGTGTGGCGGCCCGCATGACCACGGCGAAGCGGTCCCAGATGAGCAGCCCCAGAACCCAGATAACGATAGTCAGCGAACTGCCAATTAGGGCGACAACCACCAAGGCCACCAAGATTACTGGCATAGCGAGGCGGGTCGTGATGATGAATGTGATTACGATGTCGACACGGCCGCCGAAGTAGCCTGCCGCAACGCCCAATGCAGTGCCAAGGATCCCGGATATCAGCATTGCGGAGAATCCAATGAGCAGAGACGTCCGAGCACCAAACATCATGCGCGACAGATAGTCACGGCCGAACTTATCGGTGCCGAGAGGATGTTCCCATGAGCCCGTTACGCCCCAAACGGGATCCAAGAATCGTTTCGTCAGGTCCTGGGTGTAGGGATCGTGCGGCGACAAAATAGGGGCGAAGAGCGCGGCCGCGAAGATCAGGATTAGCACCCCACCGCCAAAGGTCATCCCGGCGTGCCCCAAGACGCGGCGCATCATTAATTGGAAGGGCGACGGCTCTAATATCTGATCAGCCGACGGCAGTTTCTTGGCGATGGTTCCGTTTGCCATGTCTCGTTTCCTCCTCAGGCGACCCGGATACGCGG
>CAJWVP010000029.1 GCA_913048145.1 uncultured Rhodospirillaceae bacterium | reverse complement strand
CAGATTGAAGCGGCGAGGGGTCTGAAGCTCAATGCGGTAACGATTAATAGCACGAATGAGGAGCAGTGGGAGGAAATCATCGGTGGAATATTGAATGATGCTTATGATGTGATTTTCATCTCTCCCGAACGATTGTCCAATGAGTTCTTTGCGGAGCAGGTTTTAGCTCCTATCGCCAGTAGATTAGGTATGTTGGTAATCGATGAAGCTCATTGCATTTCTGACTGGGGGCATGACTTTCGACCAGATTACCGACGTTTGGTGAACGTATTGCGATATGTTCCTCCACAGACACCTATCCTCGGGACTACGGCCACGGCTAACGATCGCGTCGTCACCGATGTGCGCAGTCAATTGGGAGAAGTTGAGATTCAACGTGGCCCTCTTATACGGGAAAGTCTGTCTCTGGAGAATATTAAACTGGAAGACCAAGCTTCTCGCATGGCGTGGCTTGTCGACTTTGTCAGAGGGCAGCCAGGTACAGGGATAATCTATGTTTTGACCAAGAGGACAGCTGAAACAGTTGCGGACTGGTTAAAACAAAACGGAATTGTAGCTGAGCCGTATTACAGTGGTGTCAAGTTGCCGACTCATCCAGAGACACATTCGTGCAGAGAATATCTCGAGAAGAAGCTGCTTACTAATGAAGTCGATGTGCTCGTTGCAACGATCGCTTTGGGGATGGGGTACGATAAGCCCGATCTGTCATTTGTAGTCCACTTTCAATGTCCGGGGTCGATTGTGGGGTATTATCAGCAGGTTGGTCGTGCTGGTCGTGGAATCGATAAGGCGATTGGTGTTCTCATGAGTGGTAGCGAGGATGGAGATATTCACGATTTCTTCCGTCGTACAGCCTTTCCTGACGAACAAACTGTCAACCGTTTGCTAAATCAACTTTCGCGAGGAGAAGGATACTCAACACGTCAACTTGAAGGCTACTTCAATATGAGCCAGTCTAAGCTGCAGGGTATCTTAAAATTCCTTAGTGTGGAAAATCCTTCACCAGTTACCAAGCAGGGTACAAAGTGGAAGCGAACGCCTGTGGTATATCAACTAGATACGGATCGTATCGAAAGGCTGACTAGCCAGAGACAAATAGAGTGGCAGGAAATTCAGGACTATATTTCAACGTCAGATTGTCTGATGACCTATTTGCGGGACTCTTTGGATGATTCAGAGACAAAGCCTTGCGGTAAATGTGCAAATTGTCTTGGTGAACCAGTGGCAAAGATCGCGTTGGATGAGTCGTTGATACTGTCTGCTCAGCGATATCTGCGACACTCGGAGATGGAGTTGGTCTTGGCCAAACAGACTCCTAAAGGAGCCTTCGTCGAATATGAAATTCCCTACAATATCCCGCAGTCTGAACGAGCGAAGAAAGGGCGTATTCTTAGTCGTTGGGGAGACGCAGGCTGGGGAGGGCTCGTTAAAAAGGGGGTGTATGATGGCGACTTTGACGATGCCTTGGTGGAGGCGGCGGCAGAATTGTATGAGAAACGTTGGAGCAAAGAAGCCTCACCTCGGTGGGTAACGTGTATTCCAAGTGACCGCTCTGTTGATCTCGTTCCTAATTTTGCGTCTAAGCTCGCAGCGCGTTTGGGGCTGCCTTTTGCAAATGTGATTCATAAGGTGAAAGACCATGCGCCGCAACGTGATCAAGTAAACAGGTTTTACCGCTGCCAAAATCTTGACGGTGTCTTTGAAGTGGATGACGACATGCCGGGTGGGCCAGTTCTGCTTGTAGATGATCTCGTGCATTCTGGTTGGACGTTGACAGTGGCTTCCGTGTTATTACGAAGAAAAGGTAGTGGTGAAGTCTTGCCTTTTGCTTTGGCATCGGTGGAGTTGGGATGAAGATGTCGATAACGATTAATAGTCAGGTTTGCCTTTTGTTAACTACGAGATTTTCACAACGCGATGAAACCGAGGTTTTGTCGCCTTGGCAGTGGGGGGATTTGTGCCAGTCGTTGGGAGGCGTCTCTAACCTTGGGACTTTATTAGATGGTAGCGCCGAGCAAATCATGCAGGACTGCAACGTGAACCGAGAGTTGCAGGGGAAAGTCGTAACCCTTTTGTCACGAGGTGTGGGGCTCGCCCTGGCTTCAGAGAAATGGCTAAGAGCGGGGGTTTGGGTTATTGGTGCCGGCGATCCTGAATATCCGTTGGGACTAAGCCGGCTGGAGATTGAAAAACGACCACCGTTGTTGTTTGGTTACGGGAGCTTTGAGATGTTGGAGCAACCGTCTGTAGCTGTGGACGAACGATTATCTAAAGCAGACATTGGGAAAGTCGCATGCGTCGTGGACGATTTGCGAGCCAGCACTGTCGGCCTTTTAGATAGGAGCCATAGTCGTGCGGTTATCAGAGAAACGTTGTCGCGAGGTGGACAGGCTCTTGCGGTGACCTATAAAGACTTGGTGGGCTACGGAAGTACGGCTGAATTGCGAGACGCCATCATGAACGGAAGTTTGACTGTCGTTTCCTCGAAGCCTCCGGGCCAACATGACAACCGTGGTCCCGTCTATGAAAAAGAAATCGTGGTGGGGTTATCTGACTCTGCCTTAACTCAGAATGTTTTGGAAAGGTTTGAAATACAAGAACCGGAGGGTAATGACCCTCCGGCTCAGCAACTGGATTTTGAATTTTAGCAACAAGGCTTAGTCTTCTAAAACTAAGATTTCAACTTTGCGAAATTCGATTGGGTGGCTTTCCGATTGCAGTGAAATGTAACCACCTCCTAAAATTAATGAATCATCTTTTCGTTTCTCGATAATTCGCTTCGCGTCGTTATCTCGAGGGTCTAGTTGTGGTTGGTCATATTCTAAAACAACCTCGCCATCCAGAATGTGTTTGATAGCTTTTCCTCCACGAACTTCAATTTCGGCAGTCACCCATCCGTCGCCGCGGTACGTTTTTGAACTGGATTGGATGCAGTGTCTGGTTTCTAATTTTCCCTTCATGACAACATTTGTCCCAGGTGTGCAAAGATTAGAGGTGGCGCGTTTGCCCTCGGCGGAACCGCCCAGCAATTGCACTTCGATCGAAACCGGGAAAGACTGATTCTTTGTCATCGTTTTGGGATCTTGGCAGTGAATCATCACCCCGCTGTTACGAAAAGCCCAGCCTGGGCCATCCTGCGACTGGTCACCAAAAAATCGGTATTCGACTCGAAACCGATAATTGGAATAGGGAGTCTTGTAAAAGAGATGACCAAATCGCTCTTGGAAGGGACCGTAGGCTTCATACCCAACCTGCATAACGCCCTCTTTTACTCGGAATGTATTTCCAAAGTTCTCACCAAACTCGTAACCACGTATTTTAGGAGTCCAGCCAGTAAGATCTTTTCCATTGAACAGTTGCTGCCATTTCTCGGCGCCTGCTGCTGTAGTTGTAAGAACGGTCACCGCGATAAACAAAGCAAGGCATTTAGTTACGTACTTCATGGATCTCTTTTTATTAATATGGATAAGCTTTTGTATGAACGCATTATGACTGAATTTGTTGCGAGATTAAACTAGGGATTCAGCTGAGAATGTCTTTAATTACGTGGCCGGAGACGTTAGTAAGGCGGCGTTTTATACCATTGTGATAGTAGGTTAGCTGTTTGTGATTGATTCCAAGGGTATGGAGAATTGTAGCGTGGAAATCATTCCAGTGGACTCGATTCTCGATCGCTGAGTATCCGACGGGATCGGTACTTCCATAGTTCATGCCGCCCTGAAAGGCTCCCCCGGCCACCCAAACGGAAAATCCATTCTGATTGTGATCTCGCCCCGGCCCCACAGCGTCCTCAGCAGACTCGGCGAAAGGTGTCCTCCCGAATTCACTGGTGAACAGGATGACCGTATCATCCAGCATCCCCCTTTGTCGAAGGTCTTTGATAAAACCGGTGATGGGCTGGTCAATGCGAGCTGCTTCACGGAGATGGTTTTTCTTGCAATTTTCATGTCCATCCCAATTGATGCGAGGACTTTGGAAGGCACCGCCGGAGAAAAGCTGGACGAACCTTACTCCGTGTTCGAGTAATCTACGGGTCAATAGACAGGAGCGAGCGAAATCATTGGCTTCGCCGTTGCCCACTCCATACAGTTCGTGAGTTGTTTGGTCTTCCTTGCCGAGGTCGGTTATTTCGGGTACGACTCTTTGCATTCGAGCTGCCAGTTCGTAGCTTTTGACACGTGCGGTGAGATTATTGTCGTCGCCCTGGCGAGAATTTAAGTTTTCATTGAGTTGGTTGAGCAATTTGCGAGTGGCGGTTTCCTGTGTTTTGGAGATCCCGCGAGGGATCGCGAGATCGTCGATTGCCACACCTAAGCTACGCATCACCACTCCCTGATGTTGCGCTGGTAGAAAGCCATTGGTCCAGTTGATCGATCCACCGGCAGGTAGGCTTCGGGCGTCCGGGAAGACGACGTAGCTAGGTAGATCTCGTGTTTCACTTCCTAATCCGTAAGACGCCCAGGATCCGATGACCGGAAATCCATTTAGCCTGAAGCCGGTATTTTCCTGGAAAGTCGCGGGAGTGTGGTTGGAAGTCTCGGCGAACATCGAATTGATGATCGTAAGTTCATCAGCGACGGTCGCAAGATGGGGGAATAGTTCGGAGATCCAAAGGCCGCTTTCACCATGCTGAGAGAATTCAAAGTCGGATTGTCTGATACGACCTACTTTGCCAAAGAAGACGTCTGGCGTTTCTTCGAACGCCACAGCGCCTTGGCATTCTGTGTAGGCGACAACATTATCGATGGCGGTGCCCGCGATCTGGTATTTACCATTCATTAAATATTCAATCTGATACGTGGAGCTGGGCGTTGTGTTTAAAACTGGCGACACGCCGGCGTCCTCGAAGAAACCTTTCTCCTGGGCGACGAAAATGGGCAGGTTTGGCGCGCCTGGGAAATTGATGAGCTGGAGATCGATGGTCATGAGATATTCCTTGATGAGTGGTCTTTTGTTTTGTGGATCGCTTGCCATACCTGATGTGGGGTGATCGGCATCTGCAGATCACGCACCCCGTAGGGCTGGAGCGCATCCACGACAGCGTTGACAACGGCGGCAAGCGCGCCCGTCGTGCCGCCCTCTCCACCAGCCTTGATGCCGAGCGGGTTGGTCGGTGACGGCACTTCGTTGAGTTGGGTTAAGAACATAGGGAAGTGATCGGCCCGCGGAAGACCGTAATCTAGGAAGGAGCCGCTCAGCGGCTGGCCGGTCTGCGGATCGACGGCACATGCTTCGAATAGTGCCTGACCAATTCCCTGCACCGCGCCACCGTGGGTCTGGCCTTCGACGATCAATGGATTGATGGCGCGCCCGACGTCGTCGACGAGTACGTATTTGGTTATCGCCATAGCGCCGGTTTCGGGATCGATCTCAATCTCGCAGACCTGCGATCCGTTAGGGAAAACTTGGGTTTGCATTTCGTTGTCGCGCCGCACCTGAAAGGGTCCCTTGAGGTCATCGGGCAACCGATCCTGAAACGTTGCGTCATCAAGCGCCGTCGCGAGTTCGAACAGGGTTAGTGTTGTGTTACTGCCGAGAGCCGTGAAAACGCCGTCGGCGAAATCCACGTCATTCGGCGTCATGTCCAGGAGAAGTGCGACCAGCCGTTTACCCCGCGCGATTAAATCCTCGGCCGCCTTGATTATGACGGTGCCGGCCATGCGCATTGAGCGGCCGGAATGCGAACCACCACCGTGTTTCACGATATCCGTATCACCGAGCACAATGGTCACCTCATCGATTGCCAGACCGAGCCAGTCGGCGGCGACTTGCGCAAAGCTGGTCTCATGGCCTTGGCCGCTCGGTTGCGTGCCGATGACGACGTCCACATGGCCGGGCGTTGTCGACCCCGGCGCATGAACCGTAATCACGGCCTCTTCTATCGGTGAGCCGGTCGATGATTCCACATAATTGCAAAATCCGCGGCCAAGCAGTTTGCCGCGCGCCGCCGCCGCGGCCTTACGCACTTTGAAACCAGACCAGTCAGCAAGTCTCATAGCGATGTCCATATTGTCGACGTAGTTCCCGGAATCGTAAACTGCGCCGATGGGGTTGCGGTACGGCATCTGGTCCGGCTGAACCAAATTGCGGCGTCGGAGCTCCATGGCGTCGATCCCGCATTCGCGGGCCGCCGTTTCGATCAAGCGCTCGATGGCAAAGATAACCTCAGGTCGGCCGGAGGAACGATAGGCCTGGGTCGGGGGCGTGTTGGAGAATACGGCGCGGGCGCGGACCGTCGCGTGGGGGATGTGATAATTGCCGGTGATTAAGGCCGAACCTTTGCCCAGCGGTGAGAGCGACACGATGCGAGCGCCGACGTTGGAGATATTGTTGGCGCGCATTCCAAGGAACGTGCCAGTTCTATCCAGGGCTAATTCGACCTGACTGAACAGGTCCCGCCCTTGGTAATCGGAGAGGAAAGCCTCGTCGCGCCCACAAGTGAATTTTACCGGCTTGCCCAAGGTCTTCGCGGCATGGATGACCAAGGGAAACTCTACATAGACGCGGTTGCGAGTACCGAAGTTACCGCCCACGTCCTTCGAGATAATCCGCAGGTCATCCGCGTCTAGACCCAAGGTTTCCGTAATCTCCCGCTTCTGGCGGACGGCGCCGCCACTGCCGGCGTAGAGCGTGATGCCCCCTGTCTTCGGGTCGGGGACGGCAAGTGCACTGCGCGGTTCCAGTGGCACGCCTGTGACCCGACCGACATGAAAATCCATCTTCACGACGTGGGTGGCCCGGGCGAATGCGGCATCAGTGGCGACGGGATCGCCGAATACTGTATCTACCGGTGTGTTCGCCGGGATCTGCTCCCAGATCGTGGGGCTGTCCGTCTCGGCAGTGGTGACGGTGTCGGTGACCCAGGGCAGTTCCTCGTACTCTATCTCAAGCACTTCGGCGGCGTCCTGCGCTTGGTACTGCGTCTCGGCGACAACCATGGCGACGGCCTCCCCAACGTGCCGAACTTTGTCCGTTGGAAGCGGAATGTGTGGACCAATGAAAATATCCGAATCTCCTGGCCCGCGGAGTTTCAGGTCGTTGTCCGTCTTTGGAATGGGATTGTGCGGAATACCCGACATGCCCGCTGCAAGGCAATCGATGCCCGTTAGAACCAGCTGAACGCCATCCATGGCCAAGACGTCCCTTGTGCGTATGGTGCCGATGCGGGCATGTGGATAGGGGGAGCGGACCATGACTGCGAAAAGTTGCGCCGGCGCCACAAAATCATCGCAGAAGGCGCCTTGGCCGGTCAGCAGACGATGGTCTTCCTTGCGCCGGATAGGGCGGCCAATCTCGCGGAACTGATCATTACGTAGCGGCTCAGACATAGTGTCTAAACGGTAATCCGAAAGCGCTCCGCGTTACACAAAAGTTTTCAATGTTCATATTGATAGATAATTACAGAAAATTAATCAGTAATTCTTTTGGGGGTCAGAATGGACCGTCAAAGCGAAATGTCGCTCTTCTTCCGGGTCGTCGATGTGGAAAGTTGCTAAGCTACAGACCGGATTATGAAACCCAGGCTGTCGACTATTTTTAAGCTGGTCAGTAGCTTGGAGGACCCGTTAGGTGCCAATCCTTAAACCGGACCATGGGCCCGCCATCTCTCCCCAAAGGTACGGGCGTTCGTCGATCATTTGGTTGACGTCTCCATGTCGGTACCGACGTGGCAGTGTGAGAACGGTACGAGCGATGAGGACAAGACGGCGGCGGATTAGGCTGATCCCAGTTATTCAGTATGGGCAGAGCACGTATAGAATAAATATATATTGATCTGATATATTATGATTGGATATATAAGTGCTCTTTAGCGTCTTTGCCCGGGGGAACGGACGCATCGTGTAGGCCTTAAAAGGCGTCGGTTGGGTTGGTGGAGCGATCATGGACGTGAAAACTCTGTGTCTCGGTGTCCTCACATTGGGCGACGCCAGTGGCTATGAAATCCGGAAACAGTTCGAGGAAGGGCCCTTTGCTCATTTTTTTCAGGCCAGCTACGGCTCCATCTATCCGTCGTTGGGCCGGTTGCTGGACGAAGGCTTGGTCAGTGTCACCGAGCACGCCCAGGATGGGAAGCCGGACAAGAAGGTCTACAACCTGACGCCTGCGGGACGCGCGCGGTTCACCGAAGCCCTGGGCGACCTTCCGGCGCCGGACAGCTTCCGGTCCGAATTCCTGGTTTATTTGTTTTTCGCCGAGTTGATGCCGGAAGGCCAATTGGAAACGGTCTTCGATGCCTACCACAAGCACTTCCAAGACATGGCTGACGTCATCGAAGGGTTGAGCTTCGATAGAGTTCCACCAGGGCGAATGTTCGTGCGCCGAATGGGACATACGTTTTACAAGACGATGGCCGACTACATGGAACAACATCGTGAGGAATTTATAGCCGAGAGTGAACCCGCTAAACGGGTTCCGAAGGCTGCTGAATAATGCATGTGGTAAAAAATTTCCTAGTTCGTCGCAGCTCTCAGGTCTTGGCGGTTCTGCTGGCGCTTGGCACCGGAATTTGGGTGGCGTCGGGTGTTGTCACTGGCAAGGCGCCAACGTCGAAGGAAACGGAGCTGGATGCGAAACCGGCAGAGCAGGTCATGAACTTGGTCCGGGTCCGGCCAATCACGGTCGGGTCGCACGAGGGTGAAGTGGTCCTGTACGGCCGCACTGAGGCGGTGACCGATGCAGAATTGGCGGCTGAGACGAATGGGCAGATCATTCGCCGCCATGTCGCCAAGGGGGCCTGGGTGGAAAAGGGCGTGGCACTGTTTCAGCTGGCCATGGACGACCGCAATGCACGCCTGAAAGAAGCCGAGGCCCTGGTCAACTTTCAGACTATCGCTTTCAACGCCGCGACACGCTTATCACAGAAACAATTCCAATCGAAGGTTAAACTGGCCGAGGCGGAAGCCAACTTGGCCAAGGCCAAGGCCGCGTTGGCTTCGATCCGCCTGGACATCCGACGCACTACCGTGCGCGCACCCATCGACGGCTATGTGGAGACCCAGGTGGTCGATGTGGGTGATTACGTCAAACCTGGTGACGTGGTGGCTACATTAGTAAGTCTCAATCCTATGCGGATCGTGGCCCAAGTCACTGAACGCAACGTCACCCGCTTGCAGAAGGGCGGAGCGGCGTTTGCGGTGCTGCCCAACGGCCGCACCCTGGCTGGGGATGTGCGCTACATCTCCAAGGTTGGTCGATCGGAAACCCGCACATTCCGGGTCGAGGTCTGGATCGACAACGCCGACGGCACCGTGTTGGAGGGGCTGACGGCGGAGTTGAAGATTCCCACTGGCAGCGAACCGGCGCACCTGGTCTCGCCGGCGCTGCTGACCTTAGATGATAAGGGCGTCATGGGCATCAAGGCGGTGAGCGACGCGGGCCGTGTGGTCTTCCATCCGGTGCGCATTCTTGCGGACACACCGGAAGGCATCTGGCTGGGTGGCCTGCCTAAGAAGCTGAACTTGATCACGGTCGGACAGGAGTTTGTCCGGGCCGGTCAAACGGTGCGCACTAAGGACGAAACTGCGGCCACGTCGATGCAGGACGACGTGAAAGGCTGAAACGATGAACGTTATTATTGACTTAGCCCTCGGTCATGCACGGACTGTGTTGGCCTCCCTGGCGCTTATCCTAGTTTCTGGCACGGTCGCCTATCTGGAGATCGCGAAGGAGGCGGAACCGGACATCAATATCCCAATCATCTACGTCTCCTTGCATCACGACGGTATTTCGCCCGAGGACGCGGAGCGTTTGCTGATCCGTCCCATGGAGCAAGAACTTCGCCAAATCGAAGGCGTCAAGGAAATGCGGGCGTCGGGATACGAGGGAGGGGCTAACGTCACTTTGGAATTCGATGCCGGGTTCAACGCGGATCAGGCGCTGGCCGACGTACGCGAGAAGGTCGATCTGGCGAAGCCCGAATTGCCCATCGATACGGATGAGCCTGAGGTTCACGAGGTCAATTTCAGCCTGTTCCCAGTGGTCGTCGTGACCCTTTCCGGATCCGTACCCGAACGGACGTTGTTGAAGCTTGCCCGCGAACTCCGCGATGACATCAAAGGCCTGTCGGAAATACTGCAGGTACAGATCGCTGGGGATCGTGAGGAACAATTGGAAATTCTTATCGATCCGGTGAAGATCGAGAGTTACGGGCTGTCGGTAATAGAGACAGTGGAAGCCGTACGAAGTTCCAACCTGTTGGTGGCGGCTGGCGCCCAGGATACGGGGCTTGGCAGGTTCACGCTTAAGGTGCCGGGCCTGTTCGAAAGCGTACGCGACATCACCACCATGCCCGTGACCGTCGATGGCGACGCTGTTGTGGTGTTGGGTGACATCGGTGAGGTGAGGCGCGGCTTTAAGGACCCGAAGAGCTTCGCCCGCGTCGACGGGGAACGAGCCGTGGCGCTGGAAGTTTCTAAACGGACAGGCGAGAACATCATCCACACGGTCAAGAAGGTCCGCGCATTGGTCGCGGCGGAACAAAAGAACTGGCCAGTGACACTGCGCGACACGATCGAGGTGCGTTTCAACGCCGACAAGTCGGATCGGATTCGCAACATGCTGAGCGATCTGCAGAACAACGTAATCGCCGCCATCTTGTTGGTGATGATCGTTGTGGTCTGGGCCTTGGGCGTGCGTTCCGCCGGCTTGGTGGGCATGGCCATCCCGGGCTCTTTCCTAACCGGTATCCTGGTCATCGGCGCTGTCGGGTTGACCATCAACATGGTGGTTCTATTCGCCCTGATCCTGGCTGTCGGCATGCTAGTCGACGGTGCCATCGTGGTGACCGAATATGCAGACCGGAAGATGAGCGAAGGGGAATCGCCCAAGCAATCCTATGGTCTGGCCGCAAAGCGTATGGCCTGGCCCATAATCGCATCCACGGCGACAACATTGGCGGCGTTCCTGCCTTTGATGTTCTGGCCGGGCGTGGTCGGCGAATTCATGAGGTTCCTTCCCCTAACTTTGATCGCCATCTTGTCCGCGTCGTTGCTTATGGCGCTGATCTTCGTGCCCACATTGGGTGCCACCATCAGCCGCCGGACCGTCGGCAGGGTCCCGGTGATAGTGCGGCAATTGGCCGGTAATGAGGCGGCCGGCGTCAACAGCATCAAGGGATTTACGGGCGGTTACCTCCGTTTTCTTAACGGCTGCCTTGGCCACCCGGGCAAGGTGTTAAGCTTGGCGTTCGCCATGTTGGTTGGTGTACAGGTGGCGTACGGGCAATTTGGTAAGGGAGTGGAGTTCTTCCCCGAAGTGGAACCGGAGCGCGCCATCATCCAGGTGAAGGCTCGCGGCAACCTGTCGATTTTTGAGAAGGACCGCCTTATGCGTGAGGTGGAGAGAGCCATTCTATCCATCGACGCGGAGCATAACGAATTCGCAAGCGTCTACACCCGGACCGGCCAGGAAGAGAAATCCCGGGAGGCTGAGGATATTATTGGCACCATTACGCTAGAGATGGCGGACTGGTGGGCGCGGCGCAAGGTCGCTGACATTCTGGCCAACATCGAAGGGCGCACCAAGGATCTGGCCGGTGTTCTCATCGACCGGCGCACGGAAAAGGCCGGACCGCCAATCGGCAAGCCGATCCAGGTGCAGTTGGCGAGCCACTACCCCGAGCTCTTGCCTGCTGCGGTGGTTAAGGTGCGCGACGGTATGACCGCGCTGGGTGGTTTCCAAAACATCGAAGACGACCGCGCTCTGCCGGGCATCGACTGGGAGTTGACGGTTGACCGAGCGCAGGCCGCGAAATTTGGGGCCAACGTTGACCTCATCGGCCGCTCCGTGCAGTTGGTGACGACGGGGATCAGGTTGGGAGAATACCGACCCGATGATTCCGACCATGAGATCGATATCCGCGTGCGCTATCCGCGCGCCTACCGGACCATCGATCAACTAGACGATATCCGCGCCGCCACCGCGTTGGGGCAAATACCCATCGGGAATTTCGTTACCCGGGAAGCGCGACCGCGCACCGGCAAGCTGAACCGCAGAGACGGCAGGCGCGTGATGACTGTTAAATCGGACGTGGCGCCTAGCCTTTTAGCCGACGACAAGGCGAACCAACTGCGCGGATGGATGAAGACCGCTGACCTAGATGGGCGGATCGACGTGGTTTTTAAGGGTGAGGACGAAGAGCAGAACAATGCGAAGGCATTTCTGGGCAAGGCCTTTGGCGTGGCACTGTTCATCATGGCGGTGATCCTGGTCACCCAGTTCAACAGCTTTTATTCAGCTTTCCTGATCCTAACCGCCGTAATCATGTCGACCATCGGGGTGTTTATTGGCCTTTTGGTTACTGGACAACCGTTCGGCATCGTCATGGGTGGTATCGGGGTGATCGCACTGGCGGGAATCGTGGTCAACAACAACATCGTGTTGATCGACACCTTCGACCGACTCCGCGAAACCGATGGCGATATCCGCGTTGCTATTCTGAAGACTGGGGCTCAGCGTCTTCGTCCTGTCTTGCTGACCACAGTTACCACTATACTCGGACTGATGCCCATGGTGTTGGGCGTCAATATTGACTTTGTCGATCGTATCGTAACCATTGGCGCGCCGGCCATGCAGTGGTGGCGTCAGTTGGCAACGTCCATCGTCTTTGGGCTCGGGTTCGCCACGGTGCTGACCTTGGTGGTTACACCGGCAGCGTTGATGCTGCGGGGCAACGTTAGGTCCTGGTTAGATCGGTGGCGCGCCCGGCGCGCGGGCGCCGATGTCGGGGGGGCGAAACCGGCTTAGGTCTCGTCCAGGTCCTCGTCTAGGACTTCGTCCACTTCCTCGCCGCTTTCATAGCGGCGTTGGGAGCGGATACTAAGTGGGATGGCGCCGAGGTAAATCATAATGATCGCCGTTAGGCACAACCAGGGCATGCTGGCGAATAGCGCGATGACCAGGGCGACGATCAACATGGTTACCAGGAAATGTTGGCGTGGGATCGTCACTTTCTTAAACGAATAGGTGGGGATAGCGCTGACTAGCATGGTGCCAATGCAGAACAGGAACCCTGACACCACCCAGGGCGAGCGAAAGAAGTGATCGCCCACTTGGAATGACATGATCATCGGTAACAGTACCAACCCCGCGCCCGCTGGCGCCGGGACGCCAGTGAAGAAATGCGCCTTCCACTCTGGCGTATCCTCATCATCGGAAGCGACGTTGAACCGGGCCAAGCGCAAGCCCATGCACATGGAAAATAGCATCACCAGAACCCATGCGCCTCGGCCTGCTTCCTGCAAGGACCAGAGAAACAGGATGATCGCCGGCGCAACACCGAAACAGACGAAATCCGAGAGAGAATCCAGTTCCGCGCCGAACTTGCTCTCCCCTTTCAACAACCGCGCGATGCGGCCATCCAAGGCATCAAAGATTGCCGCCACGGCGATGGCGAATACGGCCAGTTCCCATCGCTCCTGAAAGGCGAACCGGATGGATGTCAGGCCCGAGGCGAGGGCTAGCAACGTTAGGATATTCGGAATCATCCGGTTGATCGATATACGCGGCAATCGGGGTCGGCGTTGCGTCTTTGTTGTGTCGGCGGCTTTCGACATGATCTGTCCTATAGTGTTTCGCCGTGCTGGGGTATTTCGTCGATGGCCAGGTCAGCCAGGACGGTCTCGCCGGCAACGGCCAGCTGCCCGACCATCACTTTTGGCACCACGCCGTTTGGGAGGTAAACGTCGACGCGGCTCCCGAAGCGTATCATACCGAAGCGTTCGCCGGCGCGCATTCGATCACCGACCTTCGCATCGCAAATTATTCGCCGCGCCACCAGTCCCGCGATTTGGACGAAACCAACGTCCCGGCCGCCTTCGGTGGTGACCTTGAGGCTTTGGCGTTCGTTCTGTTCGCTCGCCTTGTCGGAGGATGCGTTAATGAATTGACCCGGCCGGTAGGCTGCTGCCGAAATGGTGCCGTGGATAGGAATTCGGTTCACGTGCACGTTGAATACATTCATGAACACGGCGACCCGGGTTCGTGGTTCTGGTCCCATTTCCAACTCGTCCGGCGGTGCGGCCTGAACGATGGATTGCACAACACCGTCCGCGGGGCTGATCACTAAGCCATCGCGATCCGGCGTTACGCGGGGGGGGTCGCGGAAAAAATAGATGCACCACGCGGTGAGCACCAAACCGACAAACCCCAGCGGTGCGAACCACCATGTCATAAAAATGGCCGCGCTCGCGAAGAGGGCAATGAACGGCCATCCAGCTGG
>CAJWVP010000028.1 GCA_913048145.1 uncultured Rhodospirillaceae bacterium | reverse complement strand
GGGAGAGGTTCTGGCCGACATGACTGCGGCGGGCGAAACCAAGGTTTTTCTGCACGGCGGCGACGGCGGTCGCGGCAACGCCCGGTTCAAGTCATCCACCAACCAGGCACCGCGCCGCTATGATCCCGGCTGGCCAGGAGAGGAACTTTGGGTCTGGCTCCGCTTGAAACTGATCGCGGACGCGGGCCTTGTAGGCCTGCCCAATGCGGGCAAGTCGACATTCCTGGCAGCCGTGACCCGGGCGCATCCGAAGATCGGCGACTACCCTTTCACGACGCTTCATCCAAATCTGGGCGTAGTCCGTCGCGGCAACGACGAGTTCGTCCTGGCCGACATCCCGGGCATCATCGAAGGCGCCAGCGAAGGCGCCGGATTGGGCACTCGCTTCCTCGGCCACGTGGAACGCTGCCGGGTATTGTTGCATCTGATCGACGCGACCGGCGACGACCCGGTGCACAGCTACGAAACGGTTCGCAAGGAGATCGAGGCCTACGGCGGCGGCTTGTCCGACAAGCTGGAGATCATCGCGCTCAACAAGTGTGACGCCATCGACGACGAAGAGGCCGAATGGCTGGTCAATGAACTGAAGACGGCCACCGGACGCGATGTCATGCGCCTCTCCGCCGTGGCGGGCGCCGGCGTCGACGATGTGATCTGGCGCCTGTTCTATGTCATCGGAATGGTGATGGAAGCCAAAGCCGAGGACGAGCCCTGGGAGGTGCACCCCTTATGAGCGGCGGCACGCACCTGACAACGGCCCGCCGGGTAATCATCAAGATCGGATCGGCGCTCCTGGTCGACCAGGAGACGGGCACCGTGAATCGAAGATGGTTGGCGGCCCTGGCCGACGACGTGGCGCAGTTTCGCGCCCGCGGCCAGGAGGTGGTGATTGTCTCATCCGGCGCCATCGCAGTCGGCCGGCGGCATCTGGGCCTCGGCACGGGACAGCTTCGTCTTGAGGAAAGCCAGGCGGCGGCGGCCACGGGCATGGTCCGTCTTGCGCATGCTTACCAAGAGGTTTTGGCGGAATACGACCTGACCCTAGCGCAGGTACTTGTCACCCTGGACGATAGCGAAAATCGGCGGCGCTACATCAACGCGAGAAACACCTTGGAGACGTTGTTGAAGCTGGGCGCCGTACCCCTGATCAACGAGAACGACACGGTCGCCACCGACGAGATCCGCTTCGGCGACAACGACCGCCTCGCCAGCCGCGTCGCAGTCATGGTCAGCGCCGACGCCTTGGTCCTGCTATCCCACGTCGACGGCCTCTATGACAAGGACCCAACGGAGAACGACGACGCTAATCACATTGCCGAAGTCCAAGGCGAAATCAGCGCCGCCGTAGAAGGCATGGCGGGGACATCAATGAGCTACGACGGCTCTGGGGGCATGTTGACAAAGCTGGAGGCCGCCCGTATCGCCATGGCCGCCGGCACCCGCATGGCTATCGCCGACGGCACCGAACTCAACCCCCTAAAACGCATGGAAGAAGGTGCCCTTTGCACCTGGTTTCTACCGGACGCAAACCCAAAAACTGCCCGGAAGCGTTGGATCGCCAGCGCCTTGAAACCGGCCGGCACCATCGTCGTCGACGACGGCGCCCTGGGAGCGCTCAACGACGGCAAAAGCCTCTTGCCCGCCGGGGTCACCGACATTCAAGGGCGATTTGAACGCGGCGACGCCGTCGTCGTGACCGCCCAGGACGGGCGTGAAATCGCCCGCGGTATCACCGCCTATTCGGCCAACGACGCGCGCCGGATCATGGGCAACAAAACTAGTGAAATTGAAGGCATCCTCGGCTACCGTGGGCGCGACGAGATGGTGCACCGCGACGATCTGGTCCTGAGCTGAGGCAACCGACATGACCGATAACACCAACATTCCTGAGCTCATGCACGGCATCGGCGAGGCCGCAAAGGACGCGGCGCGCCAACTGACCACGGCATCGACGGAAGCTAAGAATGCCGCCTTGTCGGGCGCCGCCGGAGCGCTACGCCGTAACCAGAACCGGATCATGTCGGAGAACGCCAAGGACATGGCCTTCGGTGAGGATAAAGGCCTGACCAAGGCCATGCTGGACCGGTTAACCCTGGATGAGGGGCGCATTGAGGCCATGGCGAAAGGCTTGGACGATATCGTCGCCCTGCCCGATCCCGTGGGCGCGGTCACGGATGCCTGGGACCGGCCAAACGGCCTGCAGATCGAACGCCGGCGCACGCCCTTGGGCGTCATCGGCGTCATCTACGAGAGCCGACCCAACGTCACGGCGGACGCGGGCGCGCTCTGCCTGAAAGCGGGTAACGCGGCGATCCTGCGCGGCGGATCAGAGAGCTTCCATTCGTCGGGCGCCATCCTAAAATGCCTAGCCGAAGGCCTGCAGGACGCCGGCCTGCCTGCCGCGGCCGTTCAACGAGTGCCGACCCGCGACCGCGCGGCCGTAGGTGAGATGCTGACTATGGTCAACCATATCGACGTGATCGTGCCACGCGGCGGCAAATCGCTCATAGAACGGGTCTCGACGGAGAGCCGCGTGCCCCTGTTCAAACACCTTGAAGGGATCTGCCATACCTACGTGACGGCGGATGCCGACCCCGAGATGGCGCAAAGCATCGTCCTCAACGCCAAGATGCGGCGTACCGGCATTTGCGGAGCGACGGAAACCCTACTGATCGACCGCGGCGCACTTTCCCTTCTGACCCGTATCGTCGACAAGTTGATGGACGCCGGTTGCGAGGTCCGTGGCGATGCCGACGCGCAGGACACCGATAAGCGGGTCGTACCAGCCTCGGACGAGGACTGGAACACAGAATACCTAGATTCCATAATTTCGGTGCGCACCGTGGACGGCCTGACCGCGGCCGTCGACCACATCGCCGAATACGGCTCTAACCACACGGAGGCGATCATCACGGAGAACGCAGACACGGCAGAGGCTTTTCTCAACGATGTGGACAGCGCCATTGTCATGGTCAACACGTCGACCCAATTCGCCGACGGTGGCGAATTTGGCATGGGCGCGGAGATCGGTATCTCCACGGGGAAACTGCACGCCCGCGGTCCGGTCGGGCTGGAGCAGCTGACATCAATGAAATACGTAGTCCGTGGCAGCGGACAGTGCCGTCCATAGCCCGCGACCCTTGAAAACCCTCACGCCCGGCAAACGTTCGCTGCATTCACCCAAGGGAGGCGCCTGGCACGTGCCCGCCAGCGTGAGTGATGGACGGCGTATCGGCCTCCTGGGGGGCTCTTTCAATCCGGCCCACGAGGGTCATCTTGACATCAGCCTGCTTGCCATCAATCTCCTGGAACTGGACGAGATATGGTGGCTGGTGACGCCGCAAAATCCGCTCAAGTCGGAAGATGGCATGACTCCACTCGCAACACGCTTTCGTAGCGCCCAGCTCGTTGCCAGCCATCATCCCATTCAGGTGACCGACATCGAGGCAGAACTGGATACAACCTTCACCACCGAGACTTTGGCAGCCTTGAAGGATTGGTATCCGGAAGCCCAGTTCGTATGGCTTATGGGCGCCGACAACCTGTGTCAGATCCACCGATGGCGGGACTGGTCACAGATATTTCACACGGTTCCCGTTGCGGTTTTCGCACGTCCGACCTATTCTTTACGTGCTGAGAAATCGAAGGCGGCTCGGCGTTTCGCCAAGTACCGCATCAAACCATTCCGTGCGGGGAGCTTGGTAACCCGGGGGGCGCCGGCCTGGGTGCTGTTCAAACGGCCCCTCAACCCGGTATCCGCCACCAAAATCAGGACCCCGCGCGTATAACCTTGGGTGCGGGCAGGAACGCAAGGGCAACAGACGAGAGGAGAATTCCCATAGCCCAATCGAAACGGATCCCGCTAGCTGGAGATCTTCTGCAGTTGGTGGAAACATCCCTTGACGTCGATAAGGCCGAGAACATCGCCGTAATCGACTTGTCCGGCAAGACCGCCATCGCCGATTATCTGGTCATTGCCTCAGGCACTTCGCAGCGCCACGTCGGCGCCATGGCCGATCATATCCAACGCCGCATGAAGGGAATGGGCCTCAAAAGTATCGCCGTTGAGGGTTTGAAACAATGCGACTGGGTGTTGATCGACGCGGGCGATATCATTGTGCACCTGTTTCGTCCGGAAGTCCGGGAGTTCTATAACCTCGAGAAGATCTGGATCAACGCGCCGAGCGCGGATACCACCGAAGCGCTGAGCGCCGGCGTCTTTCGACATTCATGACCAGCGGTCGCGGTTGGTGCAGGGCGGGATGCAGAATTTGATCGTGGCCGTGGGCCGCTGGAAAGCAGGCCCGGAAAAGGCTTTGTACGGACTTTACGAGAAACGCATTCAACCACGGCTTCAATTGAAGGAAGTGGAGGAGAAGAAGCGCCTGAGCGGCGCGGAATTAACGCGCAGTGAAGGTCAATTGCTTCTGAACGCGGTGCCCGACGGCGCGCGGATCGTCGTCCTGGATGGCATCGGCAAGGGGCTCTCGAGCCGCGCCCTTGCAGAGACACTGGACCGTTGGCGCGATGACGGGGTGCGGTCGACCGCGTTCGTAATCGGCGGGGCGGACGGGCTCGATCAGGCGGTGCTGCAACGCGCTGATCTCAAATTATCTCTGGGTCCACAGACGTGGCCGCACATGATGGTCCGCGCCATGTTGGCCGAACAGCTTTACCGGGCGCAGGCAATTTTGTCAGGCCATCCCTATCATCGAGAGTAAATTACCTCACCTGCAGCAATAAACTGAAGCGTGGCCAACCCGAATATCCCCAGACCTTATCGAGGCGTTTTCAGATACGGCGTGCGGTCTTACGGCCGCATCCCAAAAGAAGACGGTCCGACTTCCCGCCGCTTCGCTGCTAGATTGGCGAACTCACACAACAATGGTCGCGTCTCCCGGGGATCAATGATCTCCTCCACCGCGAAGGTCTCCGCTGTGCGGAACGGAGAGCGCAATTTTTCCAGCCGTTCCTCAATCTCCGCCAATTTTGCCTCCGGGTCGTCGGCGGCGTCAAGATCGGCCCTGTAGGCGACTTCGATCCCACCAGCCAGCGGCAACGAGCCCCAGGTGCCCGACACCCAAGCGTAGCGCGAAGAATAGCGTCCCGCTGGCCGGTGCGCCCCGCCGGCAATACCAAACGCGTTGCGCACAATTATCGAGCACCAGGGCACGGTGGTCTGGCTGATCGCCGCCATTGCGCGCACGCCAGAACGTATGGTCCGGGTCTTCTCCGCCTCTAGGCCGACAGCGAAGCCCGGGCAATCGGCCAAGTAAACGATCGGCAGATGGAAGGTCTGAGCCATGTCGACGAACCGGATGAGCTTCTCACAGGCATCTGTCGTCCAGGCCCCACCGGAAAAAAACGGATCGGACGCCATTAAGGCGATGGGCCAGCCATCCAGGCGGGCGAAACCGGTGATGATGGGACGGCCGAATAAATCCCCCATCTCAAAAAACGACCCCCGGTCGACGACGGCATTGATGATCCGGCGCATCTGGTAGACCTGCTTTGGGTCCTTGGGTACGATAGAGAACAGGTCCTCCTCGCGCCGGCCGACGGGATCGTTGGCGGGTACGCGGTCGGCCACCTCGTCGATGGAGGACGGCAGATATGAGAGGAACGTCCGCGCTTTTTGGAAGGCTTGTTCCTCCATGTCCACCGCGTCATCGACGGCCCCAGCGGCCAACTGAATGCGCCAACCGCCCAATTCTTGCTTCGACAGATCCTCGCCCAGGCCAGAGACCACCGGCGGGCCGGCAACGAAGACGGCTGCGGTTTCCTTGACCATCACCGAGTAGTGGCTGGCCGCCAACTTCGCCGCACCGAGGCCCGCCACCGACCCCAGCCCAAGGGCAACGCAGGGGATGTAGCCCATGTTCTGAAGCATCATGTCGTACTTGGTTCCAATGCCGCCCGGCAGGTTGGGTCGGCCCGTGGTCTCGATGGTCTTCACGGAGCCACCGCCGCCCGAACCCTCGATCAGCCGGATGATCGGAACGCGCAAGTCTCGGGCCATCTCCTCGGGGTAGGCGGCCTTCTCCTTGATGGTCGCGTCGGCGGACCCGCCGCGCTGCGTAAAGTCATCGCCGGATATGACGACCGGGCGCCCATCGACCTTAGCCCGGCCCATGACATTGTTTGACGCGTTCAGTTTGACTAGATCACCGTTAGCATCGTACTCGGCATCGCCCGCAACGGTGCCAATCTCGTGGAAGGTGCCGCGATCGGCCATGGAATGAATGCGCTCGCGCACGGTCAGGCGCCCGGCGTCATGTTGGCGCTGGACCCGTTCCTCGCCGCCCATTTCACGCACGTCGGCCTGACGGCGTCTCAGTTCATCAAGTTCCTGTTGCCAGTCTTCTGCCACAGCCGTCCTCCTCTGTCCCAGACGGCCATGATGCGGACAGGCCTCACGCAATCAATTCCCTTCCATTTCATCGCGCAATATCTCGAGCTCCAGCCAGCGATCCTCCGCCATCGACAGATCTGCCTCCGCCTGTGCCAAGCTATCAGCCGCTGTTTTAAACCGAGCAGGATCACGCGTGAACAAATCGGTCTCGGCCAAGGTTGCCTGATGGCGGTCGATTGCCCCCTGCAGCATCTCCATCTCTCCCGGCAAGGTTTCCAGCATATACTGGTCCTTGTAGGAAAGCTTCGTTTTGGTTTGCGGCGCCTTTTTATCCTTGGACGCTGCGACCCTGGGTTTTGGCGCCGCCACCGTCTCGCGCTCGAGTGTGTCGCCACGCTGCGTCAGCATGTCCGTATAACCGCCTGCGTACTCGACCCACCGACCGCTCCCTTCCGACGCGATCACCGATGTCACCACGCGGTCGAGGAAATCCCGGTCGTGGCTGGCCAGGATGACCGTGCCATTGTAGTCGGCCAACAATTCCTGCAGCAGATCGAGGGTCTCGAGGTCTAGGTCATTGGTCGGCTCATCCAGGACCAAGACGTTCGACGGTCGGGCAAAGGCCCGAGCCAGCATGAGCCTGCCGCGTTCACCGCCGGACAGCGCGCTAATTTGGGTCCGCGCCTGCTCGGGGGCGAATAAAAAATCCTGCATATAACTCATAACGTGCTTTTGCTGGCCGCCGACGGTGACGCTGTCACCGCTCTTGCCGGTCAGGGCATCGGCTAGACGCGTCGCCCCCTCCAGGCTCTCGCGCTTCTGGTCCAGGGTCACTAGGTCGATGTTGGAGCCAACGTCCACCGTGCCGGCATCGGGTTCGCCGTTGCCCGTCAGCATGTTCAGAAGCGTCGTTTTCCCCGTACCGTTAGGGCCAACAATACCGATCCGGTCGCCGCGCAGGATGCGAGTGGAGAAATCCCTCACAACCGTATTGCCGTCATAGGCTTTGACAATGCCCTTGGCCTCAATCACTCGCTTCCCCGAGCGCCGGCTTTCCAATGCCGTCATTTCCACCATGCCCGCCGCCCGCCTCAGGTTGCGCCAATCCTTTCGCAACTGAATCAGCGCACGAAGCCGGCCCATGTTGCGCTTGCGCCGGGCCGTGACCCCCCGGTTTAGCCAGCGCGTCTCACGGACGATCTTCCGGTCCATCTTGTGGCGCAGGACCTCTTCGTCCTCTAGGATTCCGTCTCGCCATTCCTCGAAATGTGCAAAGCCCTTATCCAGGCGCCGGCACACGCCGCGGTCGATCCAGACCGTGGCTTTCGACAGGGTTTCCAGAAAACGTCTGTCGTGCGATATAAGCACCACCGCGGCACGACTGGTGCGCAGTTCCATCTCCAGCCATTCGATAGCCGGCAGGTCCAGGTGGTTGGTGGGCTCGTCCAACAAGAGAATGTCCGGCTCCGGCGCGAGGGTGCGGACCAGGGCCGCTCGCCGGGTCTCGCCGCCCGACAGGTGCCCCGTCCCCTCATCACCCGTAAGACCCAGTTTCGCCAAAATCCGCCGACCAACCTGCTGATCATCGCCCGGGGCCAGGCCATCGGCGACGTAATCCCAGACCGTCGCGAATGCCGACAAATCGGGCTCCTGAGGCAGGTAGCGCACGGTGGCACCCGGCTGCAAGAACCGCTCGCCAGCGTCAGGATCCATCTGCGCTGCTGCCATCTTCAGCAGGGTCGATTTACCCGACCCGTTTCGCCCCACCAGGCATAAGCGCTCGCCAGCGGACACGCTCATGTCCGCACCCTCCAACAGCGGCGTGCCACCGAAGGTCAGGTGAATGTCGGTCAACAGGAGCAGCGGCGGGGCCATGGACAGGATGTCGAAATTCGTTAGCGAAATGGGGATAATGGGACTGGTCGTTACGCACGGTGGCAAGGGTACGGTCTCACAACCTGGAGCGAAAGTCCCTTGGCACATATTGTTCAAAATCTGTAACGCAAAAGGGGTGCCTTTCGTCCACGGTTTTGCAAAAATTGCACCCCCTCAGCACAAAGGACACTGACGGACATGCCTCTCACCAACGACAACGCCGCCCGCCAGCTCCACGCGGCCTACGCCGCGAACACATTGTTCGCCAAAAACCTGGAAGGAACCATCGCCGCCGATGACGCCTATGCAGTGCAGTTCGAACTGCTGACGCTGCGCGAGGCGGCCGGCGAAGCGCTGGCCGGCTGGAAGGTTGGGCTAACGTCCGTGGCCATGCAACGCCAGCAAGGCGTTCACGAACCATGCCTCGGTCACCTACTGGTGTCAGGGCAGCGGCCGGCCCCGACGACATTCGATTTCGATACCCTGCACGGGCCGGGGTTTGAGAACGAGCTTTGCCTACGCCTGGGGAAACCGTTGGAAGGCCCGGATGTGTCCTTAACCGGCGCAGCGGATGCCATTGATAGCATCGCCCCAGCGCTCGAGATTATCGAACGGCGCAGCGCCCTTGGCGCCGACTTTCCGTTGGCCATCGCCGGCAACGCCCAGCAGCACGCCTATGTCACCGGCGCCTTCGTGCCGTTCCAAGGAGATGTGGACTTGGCCGAGGTCGAGGCGGTGGTTTCCATCAACGGTGTAGAACAGGAGCTCGCGACCGGCGCCGAAGTCCTGGGCACGCCTTTGGAATCTATTCGTTGGCTGGCTGGCAAGCTCGCCGGGTTTGGCCGGCGACTGGAGGCCGGCACCCTGGTCATGTCGGGGTCCTTCACCCGCCAGTACGACATCGCCAAGGGGGATCGGGTGGAAACAGTGTTTCGGCCCTTTGGGGCCGCCACGGCCCAATTCGATTGATCCGCCGCGAGCGGGGCAGAACGATCTAGGCTCTGCCCTCAAATGTTCCGATGCGGTCACGATCCGAAGTCATCTTGAAGATACCGGGAAAAACAACGTCTATATCCTTGGGCCAGCCCTCGAAGTGGCCGTACATGCAAGCCATATAAATTGTGCGGTCGAGAGGTCCGGCTCCAGCGTTCAATATCTCGTTTAGAACGTCGGTCGTAGTTTCTTCTGTTTCTGTCATTTATCTATTCGTCGAGTTCAGCGGCGTCTCCGCGGCGCGGTGGCCCGGGTCCACCTTTCCGAGCGGCAACAGGGCCTAAATCTTCACGACGCGCCCTGACGGAGCTGGGTCAAGTTGGCGTCCAGGTGTTCGTGGAAATGCACGGCGGATTTCTCATAGCGCCCAAAGGTGAAGTGCGTGTTGGCCGCCGTCGCCAGGCCGGCCTGAATGGAACAGGCCGCTTCGCGGTCCTCGACTATGCCCGTGTCTTTGACAAAGTCTGCGTCCTTGGCGGTCATCGCTTTATCCACAAGCTTGCCGTCGCGGGCCGGAGGCGTGAGGCGAAAGAAATCCCAGCGCACCCGGTCGGGGGCTTCAGGCTCGATTATGATTAGCTGATGGTGGCTGGACAGCATAGAAACCCGCGCGTTCGGAAACAGATGGTAAACGTAGGTGAGCATGCCGTCCGGGTGCCGGTCCTCGGGTGCGGTGTCGCGCAACTTCTCGATCCGGCGGAACGGAAACACCAGGCGTGAATTGGGCCCGTAGGTCTCGACCACGTTCAGGTTGTCGAAGCCGTATGGATAGAAGGTTTTTGAGTGCAGGGCCTTGATGTGATAGCCCTCCATTGCCGATTCTACTACCAGCTTCCAATTCGCAGGGTCGTGCATCTGGACGAAGTCAAATAATTCCTGATCGGGACTGAGGAGATCCGGCACGGCCGCCATTGCGCCTTCGGATAGGGGTGCTTTCTGGGTGACAAACACGAGACCGCCGCGCTCCTCTGCCTGCACAGGAATGAGGTCGTGGGCGTCCCGGTCAAGCTCAGGAAAGCCCTGATCGCCGGGGACGTGCTTCAGTCGGCCATCCAGGCCATAGGCCCAGGCATGATAGCGACAGATGAAGGCACCCACCTTGCCCATGCCCTCGGCGACCATCATGCCCCGGTGCCGGCACGCATTGTAAAATGCGCGGACCTTGCCGTCGCCGCCGCGCACCGCGACGATGGGCACCCCGGCGGCGGAGCGGGCCACATAGGACCCCGGTTCGGACAGGGCCGCCGACGGGCAGAATACCGTGGGCAGGCGGCGGAACACCTCTAGCTCATCGGCAAAATGTTCGTCGGACAGGTAGCTCGCCACGGGCTCCCGCCAGACCCGATCAGCTAGATCCGTGGTCTTGTTGTCGATGTGGTCGAAGACGCGCTGAATGACGTCCGCATCGCTCATCAATCCGTACACGGCCAGGGCCTCCGTTCTGGAAACTGAAGGACTAGCAAATCGAGTCCTTCCGCTCCGGCGACAACGCGGAGCGCCGGCTCATCCTCGGTGACGAAGAGGACTGAAAGACTCATAAAATCCTCATCTCGATGAACCAAGCAGCCTGCCGAGACGATGATGTACTGCCCACCGGAGCCGGCCGGATCGGGGGCCACCGTTGTCTGTCCCGGCCCCATGCACAAACGCCAGGCGGCGAGGCGATCGGCCTCCTCGGCGATGATCGTGTCGGTCATTGGCGCCTTGCGGACGGCGCGGCTTTCCGACGGATCGCTTGGTAGCCCAGCAACCAGTTTGGAACGCTGGTTCCCCTTGACTAGCTTGTCGCGAGACGCCGGCATGTACTTGGCCCCGGGATCCCAACTGGCGCGGAGCGTGAAATAGGTGACGCCGGCTTCCCCGGACACGATGGGCCCGTAAGGTGTATGGGCGTTAGAGTATTGGATGGAGAGCGGCGTGATCGGCTTCTTTCCGAACGTGCCGTCGCCGCCGACGATCACCTGGAACTGGTTTGTCTCATGGAAGTGCGGGTTCGTGACCGCGCCTGGTGGCTGCTGCACCAGAAATCCTTGGGGCAAGCCGTTGTCATTGACCTCGTTGCCTTCCAGATAGAAGCCACGCACTGGCGCGGCGCCCACGTATCCCGACAGGATGTAGTTCTGGTGATTGACCTCAACTACGTGGCTGGCGGCGCGAGCCTTTGTAGCAGACTTACCATACAACATAGTTAAACGTTAACAGGCCCGCGAAAACAGGCCAAACACCAGCATTTCAATTACCGGCCCCTCAATGGGTAACGTTCGCAGCGTCCGGCATCTGGAAGGGACGGACGTGTTCAAAGGCGCCGGCAGCCCGCATGACTAATAGATCCGCGTAACGCGGTCCGACGATTTGCAGGCCGACAGGCAAGCCCACTTCGGTAAACCCGCAGGGCACGACACAGGCCGGCTGACCCGTGAGGTTAAAAGGGTAGGTGAACGGCGACCAGTCCATCCAGTCTTCCTGTGTGTCCATATCGGCCAGATCCTGCCCAGCCGTAAAGGCGGTGATCGGCATGGCTGGCGTCACCAACAGATCATAGGTATCGTGGAACAAATTCATCTTACGTCCCAGCTCGACACGGGCGTCAACGGCGTCGGCGTGCCGGGCGAGGGTCAGTTGCCGGCCGCGCTCGGCGATCCGGAGCAGGCCTGGGTCCATCTCGGCGCGCCGGTCCTCGGGCACCTTATCCACTAAACGCGCCGCTCCGAGATCCCAGTGCGCGTTAAACATCTCTTTGGGGTCTTCGAAGCCCGGATCCACCTCCTCGATCATTGCGCCCAGCCCTTCAAGAACCTTTACCGCGTCCGCGACGATGGCGGCGACCTCAGGCTCTACCTCCGCGTAACCCAGGTTCGGGCTGTAGGCAACGTTCAGATGCCGAACACCCAGGTCCAGTTCCGAGCGGAAATCCAACGGATCATAGGGTAGCGCCGACCAGTCTCGGGAATCGGGTTGGGCCATAATATTCAACATCATCGCCGCATCTTCCACAGTCCGGGTAAGGGGGCCGACATGCGACAGGGTGCCCATGGCGCTGGGCGGAAACACAGGTACCCGGCCAAAGGTCGCCTTGCAGCCGAACACGCCGGTAAAAGCCGCCGGAATGCGCACCGAGCCGCCGCCATCCGTGCCGATGTTCAAGTGCGCCATGCCTAGGGCCGCCGACGCCGCCGCGCCGCCGGATGAACCGCCGGGGGTCTTGGACGTGTCCCAGGGGTTGCGGGTGATGCCCGTGAGCGGGCTGTCGCACAGACCTTTCCAACCGTGTTCCGG
Organism: uncultured Rhodospirillaceae bacterium; assembly: GCA_913048145.1. GTDB lineage: Bacteria > Pseudomonadota > Alphaproteobacteria > Rhodospirillales > Casp-alpha2 > UBA3470. Next base: position 1,941 of record CAJWVP010000028.1, on the reverse strand, counting down.
GGTCGTCGTCCGGCCAATGATGACCGCGCCATGTTCGCGAAATCGGCCGACGGCGGGACAATCGAAGCGGTCCGGCGCATTTTCCCCGGTCGTCTTTGAACCCCGCCGCACCGTATGCCCCTTGGTCAATACGATATCCTTGACGCTGACGGGGACGCCGTCGGCAAGGCCCTGGGGCTCGCCCTTCATCCAACGGTCCTCAGACGCCTTGGCAGCGGCCAGCGCCACCTCTTCATCTACCAGACAGTAGGCGTTGACGTCGCCATCCACATCAGCGATTCGCGCCAACGCCTCCTGCACCACCTCGACCGGCGAGAGAGACTTCAGTTCATAGAGCTCCACTAGTCGGTTCGCCGGCATGTAACAGGTGTTGGTTGTCTCGCCGCTCATCTTCGGTCCTCCCTGCCCAGGCGTGGCACGATCATAGCAGTCACGCCCCAGTGGAGAAGCGGATTTTATCCCAGCTGGCTGTAGGCTACTTGAATTCGACCTCAAGGAAGGTGAAATCGAAGTCGTTGGCGTTGATCACGTCATGTTCGACGCCGGCTTCTCGAAAATAAGAAACGCCGGCGGTGAGATCGGTCTCGTTCTCTACGCCATCCGACCCCAATAGCTTCAGCTTTCCGGTCGTCAAGGGAACGATAACATAATCCATTTCGTGGCGATGCCAGCCCGTGGCGGCGCCAGGCGCAAACTCCCAAAGCGTCACGCGCGTCCGGTCGTTGTCATGTTGCAAGGTGGGTTTGGCGGTAGTGGGATTGGACATGGCGGAACCTTAATATCAATATTTGTCAAATGGATGGTTCTATATAGATTATCCATTCGACGGATGGCTCATGTTTCGTTGTGGTGCGAATGAACACCGATCAGACAGCCGAAGGATTCTAGCATGGAACAGCCCGACATCCTCAAGCGCGATATCAAGGTCCTGACCTTCGACCAGTATGGCACCGTGGTCGACATGCAAAAGGACCTGACTGAGAAGGTAACACCCTTCCTCAGGGACAAAGGCTGGGACGGCGAGGCGTCCCGTTTTGTCACTTGGTGGCGGCGCACCCATTTTGAAAATTCTATGATCGACGCGCTGTGTGACCGAGGCCACACCCCCTATCGCCAGATCGGACACAGGGCCGTTTCCCACGTCATGGACCGAGCCGGGATCATATACACACAGGATGAGGTGGCTTTTCTGGTTAGCCAGATCGAGACCCTGAAGCCATTTCCCGATGTGATCGAGGCACTGGGACGTTTACGCGGCGCGGGTTATAAGCTGGCGATCCTGTCTAACGGCGACCGGGACATGCTGGAGGCGGCAAAACCGCACATCGGGTTCCAGTTCGACGAAACGATATCCGTCCAGGAAGCGGGCTATTTCAAGCCGCACTGGAAAACCTATGCCAAAGCCGAGGAAATCCTGGGCAAGGAACGCACTTCAATCCTGTTCGTCGCCAACCACGCTTTCGATTGCGTCGGCGCGAAAGCTTTCGGCATGCGTACCGCGTTTATCGACCGGCGCAAGCGGCCATTCGGCCAGGAGCCGCAGCAGCCGGACATCATTGTTGCAAACTTCAAGGAACTTGCTGATGTCCTCACCTGACAATTTGACCAACACCGGCCCACTGGCGGGTATTCGCGTTATTGACCTCACCCGCGTCCTGTCGGGGCCCTTTTGCTCTATGATGCTTGGCGACATGGGCGCCGAGGTCATTAAGATTGAACGCCCCAGCGCAGGCGACGATACACGCGCCTTTGCCCCGCCCTACCAGGGTGAAGAGTCGGCTTACTTCCTATCGGTCAATCGCAACAAGAAGAGCCTGGCGCTGGACATGAAGCAAGACGCGGCGAAAGAGGTTCTCTGGAAACTTGTGGAGAACGCCGACGTCATCATCGAGAACTTCCGCCCCGGCGCGGCGGCGCGCCTAGGCTTCGGGTATAAAGACG
>CAJWVP010000027.1 GCA_913048145.1 uncultured Rhodospirillaceae bacterium | reverse complement strand
GGGCTCCGTCCAGAATGTCAAGGAGGCGGCCAAGCGCAAGGGTAACTATGTGTTCACTACGCCGCCCGTGTTGGTCAAGCTGGCACAAAAGGGTTTGGCCATGTTCAAGGGCAAGACCGATCCCAAGTACGCTGAAATCCGTGCCCTATTCCCGATCCCGTCGCTGACCATGCATTTCGTGCTGCATAAGGATTCTGGTGTGACCGATTTCGCCAGCCTGGACGGCAAGACGATCCTTATCGGCAAGGGGTCTTTCGGTGCGCGCGAAGGCGCCAAGTACCTCAAGCTATTCGGCCTTGAGGGTAAAGTGAAGCTGGCCAACGTGGAACTAAATGCCGCCGTTAACGCATTGAAGAACAAGCAGATCGACGGTTTCGTTACGGCTGGCTCCTACCCTGCGCCAAACGTGATTGAGGCTGCCGCCAGCACGGGCGTGACGCTGCTGTCGCTGAATGACGAGCAGATCAAAAAAACGAAGCGCACGAAGCTGGTTATCCCAGGCGGAACCTACGCGGGTGTTGCTGGCGCCACCACGACCACTTCTCTTCCGGTTGTTGCGCATACAACAACGGCCATGGACAACGAAACGGCCTATGCGGTAACCAAGACCTACTGGGCGCAGAAGAAACCCATGGGCGCCGACAATGCCTGGTGGAATGGCGTCTCTGGCAAGTTGCTAGTCAACGTCTACGGCAAAATCCACCCGGGCGCGCTCAAGTATTATGACGAAACGGGCATCAAGGTACCGGCGTCGGCGCGCTAAGTAGCCTTTCGTCAATTCCTGAACTTAAGTCCACGTGATGGTGCCCAGGACGATCATATTTCTTGTCCTGGGCGCCGTTTCTATTGCCTTTCACCTTGGTCTGATCTTCTCCGGTCTGGTCCCTAACCTCGTGGCCCGACCTATCCATATGGCTCTCGCATTGCCGTGGGTTTTCTTGTTCGCCACCGCTGGACGGTCACTATGGAGCGGTGCCTTGTTCGCCGGCGCGGGCATCTTCGGGTGCATCTATATCGTGCTGAGCGAAGCGGCGCTCAGCGATCAGTATGGATCATTGGAAGGGGGTGGACAGGTTGCTCTGGCTGCCGTCATATTGATCGTCGTGCTGGAAATGGCGCGCCGCGCCATTGGCTGGCCGCTGCCCATGGTGGCCACCTTGGCCCTGGCCTACGGACTTTTCGGCGACCTGCTCCCCGGTGAGTTTGGCCATCCGGGTCTCCCGGTTGAGAGTTTCCTCGGCACCTTGACGATCGCCGAGGGTGGATTGTGGGGTAGCCTGACCGGCGTTTCTGTCAACATCGTCGCCGTCTTCGTGATCATGGGGGCGGTGTTGAACGCCGGCGAAGCGGGACAAGGGTTTATGAATCTGGCCTCGGCGGCGGCGGGGCGACTGAAAGGCGGCGCGGCTAAGGTCGCGGTCCTGTCGTCCGCCTTCTTTGGCTCTATATCAGGGTCTGCGTCGGCGAACGTGGCGTCGACTGGTGCAATCACACTGCCGGCTATGCGGAAACTTGGATATCCGAAGCCATTCGCCGCTGCGGTTGAGGCGGTCGCATCTTCGGGTGGCCAAATCATGCCACCGCTCATGGGCGCCGGTGCGTTCGTCATGGTCGAACTGACCGGCGTCCCCTATACGGGGATCATTTCTGCCGCAGTGCTGCCTGCGTTGCTCTACTTTGCTGCGGTCTGGATCGGCATCAACGCCTTCGCGGAACGCCACGACCTGAAAGGCCTGGCGCCAGAGGATCAACCGGCCTTGCGGAGCGTGGTCATCACCACCCTGTTTTTCGCTGTTCCTTTCACGGTTCTCATGGAGCGCATGTTTATTGGCGGTTATACGCCGCAATACGCGGCCTGTGTGGCGATCCTGGTGGCGGCTTTGATGCTATTCGTGGACGCCCGATTGACGTTCTCATGGCCGCGGACCTGGGACCGTTTGCAGGCAGTATTTCTAATCGCCGGGCAACAGATCGCCATGATCGCCTCGATCATCCTCTGTGCCAGTATCGTCATCGGCGTGTTGGGCCAGACCGGCCTCGGCGTAAAGATAACCTCGCTCATCCTGTCTTCTTCCGCTTCGGCAGTCTGGCCGGCGTTGCTACTGACTGCGCTGGCATGCCTGATCCTTGGTATGGAGGTGCCGACCACAGCAGCTTATGTGATCTGTGTCTCGGTCGCCGGGCCAGCGCTGCAATCATTGGGTCTGCCGCCGCTGCAGGCGCACCTCTTCGTCTTCTGGTTCGCACTGTTGTCGACGATCACGCCGCCGGTTTGCGGCGCCGTGTTCATCGCGGCGGGCATGGTTAAGGAGGATTGGCTGAAGGTCGCGGTGCGGGCCATGATGCTCGGTATCGGGCTCTATCTCATCCCGCTCGCGATGATCGCCAATCCCGATTTGATTGCACTTGCGTCGGTGCCCGGCGCCGCTGTCGCATCGGCACTTAAGATCGGCATTGGTCTGGCTGCGATCTCGCATGGGATCATAGCGCCCAAGGTCATGACGCTGCGTGTGGTGCTCGTTGCCGTCGGGTTCGCGGTGTTGTTTGTGCCTTTGAATATCCTAGACGCTTAGCCGTGATCGCGTTGTCTGAGTTCCGTTTTCAGGATTTTGCCGTAGTTGTTTTTAGGCAATTCATCTACAAAAACATAATCCCTCGGCCGCTTGAACCGTGCGATGTTCTCCAGACACAGCGCATCTAGTTCTGGCGGGGTTGCTTGACCTACTACGTAGGCGACGGGAATTTCGCCCCATTCGGGATTCGGGCGGCCGATCACCGAAACCTCGGAGACATTGGGGTGCTGAAGGAGCACTTCTTCGATCTCGCGCGGATAGATGTTGGAGCCTCCCGAGATCACCAGATCCTTACCCCGGTCCATAAGGGTTAGGTAGCCGTCTTCGTCGAGCGACCCCATGTCGCCCGTGTGCAGCCAGCCACCTTTCAGGGTCTCTGCTGTGGCTTCCGCGTTCTGCCAGTAGCCATTCATCACCGTGGCACCGCGAACCAGGATCTCACCGCTTTCGCCTGGGGCGACGGCATTGTCGTCCGCGTCGGCGATCATCACTTCGAGTTCGGGGAAGCGTTGGCCGACGGATGCCAGCTTTGCCTCCCATTTCGGATCTGTCTTGTCGGCGAGGGTGGTCCGGTTGCATACCGTGATCGTCATGGGGCTTTCGCCTTGACCATAGATTTCGACCAGGCATGGTCCAAAGCGTTCCAAGGCGGCGCGGGCGTCTTTGACGTACATGGGGCCACCGCCATAGACAATGCCGCGGAACCCCCTTGCCGGCGGTTCGGTGGGGCTTTCGGTCATGCGTTTGACCATGGTCGGCGCAGCGAACAGGGACATACCGCCCCATGCCTCAGCCAAATCGAATATCTCGGCGGGTTCGAAGCTACCCGATTCCGGTATTACGTTGCAGGCCGCTTGGTTGACGTGTGGGATCATGTAAATGCCCGAACCATGGCTCAACGGCGCGGCGTGGATAATGCAATCTGTGGTCTCGGTCGGGTCAACATGATCCTGATGCATCTGGGCCATGGCGGACATGTTGCCGTGCGTCAGCATGGCGCCCTTCGGCCTTCCGGTTGTGCCCGAGGTGAAAAACAACCAGGCTAGATCATCGGCGTCTACCTCGGCCAGCCGTGCAGGGTCGGCGTCGAACAGCGCCGCGTAGGCGTCGCCGCCGAGGACGACCAGGTGCTCCAGGCTGTCCGGCCGGTGTTCGGCAATGGCCTCGAACAGTTCAGGGCCGACCAGGCAGGCCTGGGCACCGGAGTTCTCCAGGATGTAACGGAACTCCACGCCGTGCAGCTTGGCGTTCGCCGGCACGGCGGCGAAACCGCCCCACCAGACGCCATACATGGCTTCGACGTATTCTGGCCGGTTCTTTGATGCGATGACGACGCGGTCGCCAGGCTGAAGGCCCAGCTTATCCCGAAGGCCGGCAGCCAGGCGCGCGGCTCGCTCGGCCAACTGGGCGTATGATTGCAGCGTCGTCCGGCCCAGCGCAACGGCCGGGCGGTTTTCATGGGTGTCGCCGGCGTGCTTTAGGCCGAGGGCGATGTTGGAAGACATGGCTTAGCGTTCCCCGCGACAACCTTGATCTCATGGGTGATCTCGGCCGTTTCTGACAGCATTCGACTGGCTGAGCAGTATTTTTCCGCCGACAAGTACACGACCTCTTCCGTCTTCTTCGGTGGCACGTCGCCGGTGACCGTGAAGGATGCGTGGGTTTTGGTATATACCTTTGGCGGCTCGTCGGCGCGGACGGCCGCCAATTCAACGACGACGGCCTCGCCGGACTGCTGCCTGTCCATTGACAAAATGCTGAGGGGCGTCACCAATTCAGGCGTTGCGGACACATCCATCATCACTCCGAGGCTAGTTCTCGATCCCCCAATGTATCGCAAGGCCACAGCCCGATTTACGTGTGTTTTCATATCCCGGTCTCCCTAGTTCGAAACTTTACTTAAAGGAAGCCAAAAGGCTTCACAAATCTGAGGTGTTTCTATGGACCGGCATCAAGAACGCAGGATGCCCGTCTAGCCGCGGCCCCGGTACCCGGCCACGCCTTGGTCCGGGATCCACACACCGGCTGGCGCATCACCGGTTTGGTAGAAGACGTCGATGGGTATGCCCCCGCGCGGATACCAATACCCGCCGATCCTTAGCCATGTAGGCGTCATGGTGTCGACCAGACGCTGCGCAATGCCGACCGTGCAGTCTTCGTGGAAGGCGGCGTGGTTACGGAACGAGCCCAGGTAGAGCTTCAAGGATTTGCTCTCGACAATCAGGTCGGCGGGCACGTAATCGATGACGAAGTGGGCGAAGTCCGGCTGCCCGGTGACCGGGCAAAGCGATGTGAACTCGGGCACCGTGAAGCGGACCAGGTAATCCGTTCCGGCTTGCGGGTTCGGCACGGTCTCCAAGACGGCGTTGTCGGGAGATCCAGGCACCTCGCCGCCGCCGCCAAGCTGGGTCAGGTTTTCGTACGTGGTGTCGGACATGTTCCCTCCATGGTTTCAGGCCGGCCCGGCGCCGTCAAACGGGATCGATATCCCCTGCCGCCTGCTCGGCGGCGAAAGCCGCCGCAAACAGCTCGAAGCCGCCATCGGCGATAGCGTCGCGCATACCCTGCATGAGTTCTTGATAGTAATGCAGGTTGTGCCAGGTAAGCAGCATGGCAGCCAAAATTTCCTTGGCCATGATCAGGTGATTGATGTAGCCGCGCGAGTAGTTCTTGCAGACGTAACAATTACAATCGGGATCGATGGAATGCGGGTCGTCCCGGTGCCGGGCGTTACGCATGTTGAGCGTGCCGCGGCGGGTGAAGGCCTGGTCCGTGCGGCCTGAGCGCGTTGGTAGCACGCAGTCGAACATATCGATGCCGCGACGCACAGCGCCGACAAGGTCTTCGGGTTTGCCGACCCCCATCAGATAGCGGGGTCGGTCGGCGGGCAAATGAGGGACGGTGACATCGAGCGTCGTGAACATGAGTTCGCGCCCTTCGCCGACGGCCAGACCGCCAACGGCGTAACCGTCGAAACCGATCTGCGTCAGCGCCTTTGCCGATCGTTCGCGGAGATCGGCGTAGATGCCGCCTTGAACAATACCGAAGAGCCCATAGCCCTCGCGGCGCTGGAACGCGGTCCGGCAGCGCTCCGCCCAGCGCATGGAAAGTTGCATGGACGTGGCCGCTTCCTCTGCCGTCGCCGGGAAGGGCGTACATTCGTCCAGCACCATGGTGATGTTGGAATCCAGCATGTGCTGAATCTGGACCGAGCGCTCAGGTGTCAGCTTGTGGTGCGTGCCATCCACGTGGGAGCGGAAGGTCACACCGTCCTCGTCAAGTTTGCGGAGTTCGGCCAAGGACATGATCTGGAAACCGCCCGAATCGGTCAGGATCGGCCCTGGCCAGTTCATGAATTTGTGCAGGCCGCCGAAACGCTCCACCCGTTCAGCGCCCGGACGCAGCATCAGGTGATAGGTGTTGCCAAGGATGATCTGCGCGCCGGTTTCGCGCACGGCCTCGGGTGTCATTGCCTTAACCGTGGCCGCTGTGCCGACGGGCATGAAGGCGGGGGTGTCGATGGTGCCATGGGCAGTCATCAAAGTGCCTAGCCGCGCCTGGTCGTCAGTCTTGATTAGATCAAAAACGAGATCGGTCATGCCTAATTGAGGGCCCCGCGTGCTGCCACGGGCCAGATATCCTCCACCACCGCACCCGGCGTATGCAGGCTGCGGACGCAGATGTAGTGGTCGTGCAGGTTGACAGTCGGGTCGCAGTGGCCGGGAATTAGCAGGACATGATCGCCCCAGCCCGGTCGGTTGTTGACTTCGGTGACGTCGAGCACTGCGTGTTCGTCCGACAGGCTGCCAGTTACCGCGCCGGGCAGGCCAAAGGGTTGCGGCGGCCCGGAGTCAATGGCGCACGTCTTATGCCCGGCGTCGAGAACGACGCGCTCGGGCACCGGCATGCTCATCACCGATGTCTGGACGAAGAGCGCATGCTGGAACTGGCCTGCCTGTTCCCCGTCCGCACCGAGGTTCAGGGCATAGTCCGTGTCCATGAAGACGTAAGAACCGGCCTGCAGTTCGTTGTAAATGCCACTGGCTGCTTCCGTCTGGAAGGTGCCCGTTCCCGCGCCGCCGACGATGTCGCAGGTGAACCCTTCGGCGGATAACGCCTCAACGGTCATCCGCGCCTTGTCCACGGCGCCTTGCGCATGGGCGTGACGTTCGGCGTGGTCACGGACGTGCTGGATCGATCCGTGATAGGCCTGAAGGCCGCCAAAGCGGAGGCCGTCCGCTGCGTCCACGATTTTTGCCAAGTCGACGGCCGCCTGACCCGGCTGCACGCCGCATCGTCCGCCGCCCACGTCGATCTCCACCAGGGCGTCCATGGTCGCCCCGGCGCGTTTTGCTGCTTCGGAAGCCTGGGCGACGCCTTGGACATGGTCGACACAGAAGGGGACGAACGCGCGTCTGTTGAGATCCGCTAGGCGGTCCAATTTCGATGCGCCGGCGACCTGGTTGCTGACCAGGACGTTGTCGACGCCGCCCTCGACCATGGCTTCGGCCTCACCCACTTTCTGGCAACACACACCCACCGCGCCCAATTCCATCTGCTTTAAGCCGATGACCGGGCTCTTGTGGGTTTTCGAATGGCCGCGCAGTTTTGCCGGGCCACTGGCGATCATGTCGGCCATGGTCTTCAGGTTGGTTTCAAAAGCGTCCAAATCGACGATCAGGGCTGGCGTGTCCACTTGCGCGAGCGGCTGGCCAATTTCTGCTAAAGGTTTCATGGGCCGATCCTTCTTTTGAACTTTTATCCGGGCGCATTACCCCACGTTGTGCGGTCTGGTTCAAGCAGACAGGCATCGCCGTAGGAGAAGAACCTGTATTCGGCCTCTATTGCATGGCCATAGGCGGCCTGCATGCGAGTCAGACCAGAAAAGGCACTGACCAGCATGAACAGGGTAGACTTCGGAAGGTGGAAATTGGTCATGATGCGATCGATGGCCTTGAACCGGTACCCGGGCGTGATGAAGAGATCTGTGTCGCCGCTAAATGGCCGTAGCGTACCGTCGTTGCGGGCTGCCGACTCCAATGTCCTCACTGCCGTAGACCCAACCGCCGTAATTTTGCCGCCGCCCACACGTACGGCATTCAGCGTCGCCGCCGCGTTGTCCGACAGGGTCGCCCATTCTGCGTGCATTTTGTGATCGTCCGTGTCGTCCACCTTGACTGGCAGGAAGGTCCCAGCGCCCACGTGAAGGGTGATGCGGATGACCTGGACTCCCCGCGCCTGAAGTGCCTCCATCAGGCCCGATGTGAAATGCAATCCCGCCGTCGGCGCCGCTGCGGCGCCCGGCGTCGCTGCGAACAGGGTCTGGTAACGGCTCTTATCCGCGTCTAAGCCGCCGGTATCGCGTTTAATGTAGGGTGGCAGGGGCATGTACCCATGTGTCTCAAGCGCGTTCATCAAATCTGGCTCGGTGTGGTTAAAAGTTAATGCCACTTCCCCTGCGTCGCGTTTCTCCGAGACCCGTGCCTCGAACCCGTTTGCGAATATGATGACATCCTCAGGTTTGAGTTTCCGCGCTGGTCGGGCGAAGGCGAGCCAGGTGGTCGCATCAAGGGGCTTGTGCAGAGTAATTTCGACCTTGGCATCGCGTCGCTTGCCGCTTAAGCGGCATGGCAGCACCTTGGTGTCGTTGACCACCAGTGCGTCACCAGGTTGCAGCAATGACGGCAGGTCTCGAACTCCAAGGTCAGCCATGGTTGCACCCACGTGCAGGAGCCGCGCCGCGTCGCGCGGTTCGATCGGGATCTGGGCGATTCGTTCGGGCGGAAGATCGAAGTCAAAATGATCGATGCGCAAGGTTCAACTGGCCTCGCCCAGAGGCAATGCCGTAGTCCAATTGATCGCCTCCATGGCGAAGCTGGAAGAGCCGTCGTTAAGATCCACGGCAGCGATCAGGCACTTATAGAAAGCGTCTTTGGACGGGCTATCGGTGACTACATACCTTAACAGGTAGTCGATGTCGCCACTCATGCGCTACAACTCCACGACATCCGGAAACTTGGTGACGATATGGGCGAAGCCCACTAGCGTCAACTCGACAAACCTTGAGAACATTGGTGCCGCCAGCTGGTTTTTCGCGAAGAGGTTCCTGGGCGCGCGTGGCTGTCTGAGTGGCATTTCCGAAGCGTTCGCAGAATTAGGCGCGCCGCCTAGAGATTTACAGGCGTGCCGGTTTCCACCGATTTGACCACGGCCTCGAATACCGCCGTTCCATGCACCGCATCACTAGGACTGAGTGGATAGGGGGCTTTGCCTGCTACGGCGTTAGCAAAGGCCTCCAGTTCGGCCCGCTCGATATCTGTTTTCGGGAACTTCTCTAGGTTCTCTTTGGCGCCGCCGATTTTGTGGTTGGCCAGGCGGTGGAAGTCACGAACCTCGGCCCAGCCTTGATTGCCGGAAACCCGTAGAAACCAGACTGGAGCGGTTTGGAACAGGGTGGAAAAGACCCCCGTCGCCCCGGAGGCAAAACGCAGGGTCATAAATGTCACGGCGCTTTCAATGTCATCGAAGAAGCGAACCTCACTGGTGGCATTGACCTTGGCGATGGGACCCATGATGGAAATCAATGCATCGGTCATGTGCACACCCAATCCCGTCATGGAGCCGGCTGGGCATTGCGTTGGATCGGAACGCCAGTGATCGGCGGAATAGTTGCGCCCAGCGCTAGAGATATTGGCTTCAACGTGGACTGGATCACCAATCTCGCCGCCGTCTATGAGGTTGCGGAGGCGTTTCATACTGGGCAGAAACCGGCGGTTGTGGCCCAAGGCGCAGACCACGCCGGCGTTCGCGCAAGCGTCCCGGGCCCTTTCGGCGCTCTCCTTGGTCATGGTGAAGGGCTTCTCGACGAACACGTGCTTGCCGGCCTCGGCAGCGGCGATGATCTGGTCCGTATGCTGACCATGGGGGGTGGCAATGATCACGGCGTCCAGGTTTTCGTCCTTCAATAGGTCTGCAAAGGTATTGCGAAGATCGATGCGTTTTTCTCTACAATAGACTGCCACATTTTCTTTGCGGCCGGTGCAGCCAGCGACGACCGTCAACGTTTCGGATTTCTCATGGATTGAGTCAACAAGGACCTGGCCCCAACGGCCTAGTCCAGCAATTCCCACGCGCAATTTCATTTATTTGTGATCTCCTGCAAAATATTCACGGCACAGATATAGGGCGCACGACGATTGGAAAGGTGCAAGCTTTTGAAATCTGTGCTTATGGGTGACCTTTTTTGGGTGATGCGCCATCCGGCGGCAGATCGACGATGGCAATATTTTCATCAACTACCGTCGCGACGGTCACCTGTACACCAGCATCCAGTTGCCGCTGGACATCCATATAGGTACGCGCAGGAGCGCATGGTTAGGCCTCCCATCCGACCATGGCGCGGACGTCAGCCGGCGTATGGCCGGCGGCGCGCAGGCTTTGCAGCGTCTGCGCCTTGTCCCGCTTGGCGAAACGTTTGCCCTGCGCATCTGTCAGCAGTTTATGATGATTATAGGCGGGCGCCCCGTAGCCCAACAGTGCCTGGAGGAGGCGATGTACGTGGCTGGCCTCGAACAGGTCTTGGCCGCGAGTCACGATGGTGACACCCTGGAGATGGTCATCGACGGTCACTGCCAAATGGTAGCTGGCTGGCGTATCTTTTCGGGCCAAGACCACGTCGCCAAAGATCTCGGGCCGGGCTTGTTGGAGACCCGCCTCCGCGTCATGCCAAGTGAGGGTGGCTGTCGCAGCGATGGCCTTGTCCATTTTCAGACGCAGGGCGTGGGGTGCGCCGCTCGCAAGGCGTTCGTTGCGTTCGGCCGATGAGAGGTTCCGGCAGATCCCTGGATAGATCAGGCCGTCGGGGCCGTGTGGCGCGTTTCCGGCGGCGCTGATTTCCGCCTGGATGTCCTTACGGGTGCAGAAACAGGGATAAAGGAGGTCGCGCGCTGCCAGGGAATTCAGTGCACTCGCGTAATCGTCCATGTGCGCCGATTGCCGGCGGACCGGCGTCTCCCACGCCAGGCCCAGCCACGCCAGATCATCCAGGATAGCGGAGCCGAATTCTGGCCGGCATCTGCCGGTGTCAATATCCTCCATACGGACCAAAAACCTCGTGCCCTGGGATTTGGCGAACAGGGCCGAATAGGCGTGGCCCAGGTGGAGATGCCCGGTGGGACTTGGCGCAAATCGGGTTACGGCTATCATGGATCAAGATTGGCGCGCCGTTAACGGGGTGGCAATAGGCACTGTATTATGGGTACAAACGGAACAGGATTTTCCAGGGAGGTATTATGAGCGCTATCGTTGAACTGCACGGCCCCACCCAAGAGCCCGCCTCTGGCGGTCCGGCGAAGCAACTGGTCATTTTTTGCCACGGCGTTGGCGCCGACGGCAATGATCTGATCGGGCTCGCACCATATTTCGCGCGCGTCCTGCCCGACACCAAGTTCGTTTCCCCGAACGCACCGGAGCAGTTCGATATGGCGCCTTATGGCTACCAGTGGTTTTCCTTGTCCAACCCGAACGACGATCGCTTGCCCGGCGTCCAGGCAGCCGCGCCAATCCTGAACAATTACATCGATCAGCAGATGGCGGCGCATGGCCTGAGTGAGGCGGAGACCGCCCTGGTCGGTTTTTCGCAAGGCACCATGATGGCCCTGCATGTGGGTCTGCGCCGCGAGAACCAGTTGGCGGGGATCGCCGGATACTCGGGCCGGCTTGTCGGACCAGAATTGTTGCAGATTGAAATGAAGACTAAGCCGCCGGTCATGCTAGTCCACGGCGAAGCCGATGAGGTCGTGCCGTCATCGTCCCTTAAGGATGCCGTCAGTGCCTTGGCGGGTGTCGGTATCGACGCGAAGTGGGAAATGCGCCCGGACCTGGGCCACGGTCTCGATGACCGGGGAATAACTATGGGCATGGAGTTCCTGGCAATGTGCTTTAGTGTGCCTCTGCCACAACCGAAGTAGCTGCCGCGAAAGTTTAACAAAATCATCACGGAGTCTTATTTGCCTGAGAATTACAACGTGTAGTATCCTTCAAATTAGAAACATGGGGGATTATGTTGTCGACCGCTGAAGGTGTCTATCCAGCTTTGGTCCTCAACGCCGATTTTAGGCCGTTGAGCTATTTTCCGCTCTCGACCTGGTCTTGGCAGGACACGGTGAAGGCTGTGTTTATGGACCGGGTCAATGTGGTCTCTGAATACGAACACCAGGTGCACTCTCCAAGCTTCGCGATGCAACTTCCAAGTGTTATCGCGCTCAGGAAATACGTACCCCTGCAACGAAAGCCGGCGTTCACGCGCTTCAACGTGTTCCTTCGTGACAGCTTCACGTGTCAGTACTGTGGCAACGGCTTTCGTGCCGAAGATCTGACCTTCGATCATGTCATTCCTCGGGCCCGGGGTGGGCGTACCACGTGGGAAAACGTAGTCACCGCCTGCGCCCCTTGTAACCTTTGGAAGGGCCACAGGCTGCCGAAGAAGGCCGGCATGTTTCCGCTGCGAAAGCCGGTTAGGCCAAGCAATTACCTCCTCCAGGAACGGGGGCGCGCCTTCCCGCCAAATTTCCTCCATGAAAGTTGGCGAGATTTTCTTTACTGGGATACGGAACTAGACGCTTAGCGCTCACCGGCAAACTGGCACGGAATTCGGGACACGATCACATCCATTGAACCGATGAGGTCTTTAGAACGCTTGTTGAAAAGCAGCCCTCCGTGGCAGTCGCGTAGAGGGCCGGGGGTTAGTAGTGTTTAAAGCCATAGGCAATGCCGGTATTAGCGTTTGCAATGCCCTGTCGAATGGTTGACACGCGTTAGGAAATCCCTATATTTCGCGCCATTATGCCCGAAAGCGGACCGGCGGCTGAGTTTCGCCCGTGTCCCGCCCCTTCTTTATGGAAGGATCAGGCTGACGGGATTTGAAAACAACACCCGGATAAACGAGGGGTGCCATGAGCAAACGTCAAGAAGCCAAGTACAAGATTAACCGCCGCTTAGGCGTCAACCTGTGGGGGCGTCCTAAAAGCCCAGTCAACACGCGCGACTACGGACCTGGCCAGCACGGTCAGCGCCGCCGCAAGCCTTCCGACTTTGGTCTGCAGCTGCAGGGTAAGCAGAAGCTCAAGGGCTATTACGGCAACATCTCTGAGAAACAGTTCCAACGCTACTACAAAGAAGCCTCCCAGGCCAAGGGCGACACGTCTGAGAACCTCATCGGTCTGTTGGAGCGACGTCTGGACGCGGTAGTCTATCGCATGAAGTTCGTGCCAACCGTCTTCGCGGCGCGCCAGTTCGTCAACCACGGCCACGTGAAGATCAACGGTAAGCGGGTCAACATCCCGTCCTACCGGGTCAAGGAAGGCGATGTCATTGAGGTACGTGAAAAATCTCGCCAGCTCCCCATGGTGCTGCTCGCTATCGAGAGCACCGAGCGCGACGTTCCTGAGTACATGGAAGTGAACTTCAACAAGCTTCAGGGTCAGTTTATCCGGGTGCCAAAATTTGATGACGTGCCCTATCCAGTGCAGATGGAACCGAACCTCGTTATCGAATATTATTCGCGCTAAACCATTCCTCACAGGAAATCGTAAGCTTATCCGAAAACAAGGTACATCTTGTCGTCATCTGGGCTGCGCACCAATGCAGTTACCATTCAGGAATTTAAAATTTTTTGTATGTTCGCTCTGTAACTTGTGTCCAATAACCGTGGTTGTTGAAATACGGAACACAGTATCTCGTTTAAACCATCTTGTTTAAAAAATTATTCGCGTCGCTTTCCATGATCAGGGTCTTGCAAGGAGCGCCACGGATGAGGGCTTGAACGAATGCAGAGCTGACGAATAAGCCTTCAAAGAGAAATAGAATCTAAGCCCGGACGTCCAGAAGATTTCCGAGCACTGCATCCTGCGGCCGCAGGGGACCTCCAATTGAATTATTTATCCGGTCCAACGAAAATTGGAGGTCTATTCGGGCCTGAAGATCAGCGTCGCGTTTGGCAATTTGGCGCTCGATAATCCGATTCGCCCGATTAATCTCGGCCTGACGTTGGTCTTCGGCGCGCTGCGCTAATTCCTCGCGCTCGATGGCGTCATTGCGGGATGTTTCCAGGCCCCGGAGTAGCCGCGCTTCCGCGGCTTCTCGGCTATCACGAGACGCATTGAGCTCGTCTTTAATGGCACTTTGATTGCGCTGGAACACAGTGTCATTGTCGATAGTGTCCAGGACGCGCTGTTGTTCTTCGAAGCTCAGTTGAGCTTCAATTTCGAACTCAATGTCGTTACGGCGGTCTCGTATACGTTGCGCATCCAATTCCACTCGCTGGGCAATAATCTGCTGGCGGCGCTGGGCATCGTTAAATGAGTCTTGACGCCTCCGAACCACATTAGCGCGGTGTTGATCCAGGCGCTGCTGCTCAACCAGGAGCAAGCGCCGGCGTTGGGCGGAGGCAACTGCAGTAAATTCAGTCATCCGTTGGCAGATTTCACCTAGCTTTTTAGTGCTCGTAACACCCTCGATTTTCGCGATCGACCTGTTATCGTTCGACCAAGTCGACCCCACCGCGCCGACATAGCGTCTGACGCGAACTAGAGAGGCCACTTCGACAATGAAACCGGGGCGCCCTCTACCAAATTACTTCGCGGGCAACGTTAACATCTTCTAATCGGCGGCTATTTATTACTTTGATGGCCGATTTTCCGTCGGCTTACGCTTGTGCAACGCCCTTTTCTTCGAATATCTGCTGCAGTTCGCCAGATTCAGCCATTTCTCGGACGATATCGCAACCGCCGACGAACTCACCCTTGACATAAAGCTGGGGGATGGTCGGCCAGTTTGAGAACTGCTTGATACCCTCGCGAACTTCCATGTCCTGAAGAACGTCGACGCCCTTAAATTTCACTTGCAGGGTTGAAAGC
>CAJWVP010000026.1 GCA_913048145.1 uncultured Rhodospirillaceae bacterium | reverse complement strand
TTGAGGTCCCATTGCCAGCCGGCGAAACGCCGCCTTTCGACAAATAACGCCCTCAGGTGAGCGTCATGGTCACGTCGCCAAAAGCACCAAAATCAGCACGTTAGGTTTCACCAGGCTTCGGCCGGCGCACGTATGCTGCTTTTTCTGTTATGGGTCAGTAAGGGCTGGCGGCGGAGCGGCCGCCATCGACGATGATTTCTGTCGCCGTGATGAACCGGGCCTCGTCCGAGGCCAAGAATAGGGCTGCGTTGGCCGTATCACGACCATCGCCAGCCCAACCCATGGGTATAGCTGCGTTGCGGTCTGCGACAATTTTATCCACGTCGCCGCCGGCCCGATGGCCAGCGAGGCGAGCCTCAACCATGGGCGTGTGCATGAGGCCTGGCAGGATGGAGTTACAGCGGATGCCCTTCTTTGCGTACTGAATGGCGACGGAACGACTGAATTGAATGATCGCCGCCTTGGTTGCCGCGTATGCTGTATGAGGATGACCGGAATATCGAATGCCGGACGTGGACGACATGTTGATAATCACGCCCTTGCCCTGCTCTTCCATAATAGGGAGCACGTAGCGGCACATGAGGTAGATGTGCGTGAGGTTGTGATCAATCTGGCCTTGCCAAACGTCTTCAGGCATGTCGGCGGGTCCGCCGGGCATGGAACCTCCCACGTTATTGTGGAGGATATCGATACGGCCAAACTCGTCCATGCAGGCGCCGACGAGGGCCTTTACGTCCTCGGTTTTCGTGATGTCCGCGGTATGAGTGACGCAGGTGCCGCCGGCATCGGTGATCAGTTTTTTGGTTTCCGCAGCGGCTTCGGGGTTGATGTCCGTGGCAAAGATCTTCGAACCCTCCTCAGCAAACCGCACCGCCGTAGCCTTGCCGTTTCCCCAACCCGGACCGACCGACCCAGCACCCGTGATGATCGCGACCCGATCCTGAAGACGTCCGCTCATTGCTTTCCTACTCAGTCTTCGCCCGGCTGGTGGCCAACCGAATTCGCGTATTTGTCCAATTCGTCTTCGGAAAGATAGGCTTCCTCCCACTCCTTAATCTGGTTGAAGCCCGCGAAGGTATGAAAATCGCCGACGGGATGGTCGTGAAAGTCGGCGAAGAAGTCGGCCTCGGTCATCACGCCTTCGTCGCGAAGTTTGACGGCAAAGTCGTAAACGGCGCGGAGAGTAACACGCATGGTCGCGCCGGGCAGGATGGTCACGGCGATGCCAAATTCATTCATTTCTGCCTCCGTGAGGCGTGGCGAAATACCGGTCTGATTATAGAACACGGGCCCGTCGACCTCTGCGCAGATCCGTGCGACCTCATCTTTGTCTGTGGGGCCTTCAACGAAGGCCAAATCCGCACCGGCCTCTAAATAAGCGTTGGCTCGTTCAATGGCGATGTCCAGGTTGCCGCCGTGGGCGCCGCGGGCATCTGTTCTGGCAATCAAAACGAAGTCCGGGTCAATCTCATCGCGGGAATCCGCAGCGGCGCGGTACTTGCCTACAGCCTCATGCATGGGGATCACCTGACGACCGGCCACATGTCCGCAGCGTTTGGGGATGATCTGATCCTCGATATGCACGCCCGCCGCGCCGGTTTGAATATATTCCCGAACGGTGCGGATCACGTTGATGGCGTTGCCATAACCGTTATCGGAATCGGCGATCAACGGCACGTCGACGGCGTTGGCGATATAGCGCGCGTTAGCGTGCATTTCGCTCATGGTTGCCAGGCCGGCGTCCGGCATGCCCAGCAACGCGAGCGATGTGCCGTATCCAGTCATGTAGACCGCCGGAAACCCGACTTTCTCAAGGATCTTGGCGCTCATGGCATTGTAACAGCCGGGGACAACCAGAGTCTTCCCGGATTTCAATAGTTCGCGCAGGCGGGTTGTCTGTCGCACGGGCATCCTCCCTTGTCTACATGATCTCAATTTAATGGTGCTCAGTCGGCAGCGACCTGAAGCCCCTGATCACCGTCTAAGTTAAATCCGTAAAGGTGTCTGGCGTTGCTGCAAATGACCTTGTGTTTCACATCGTCGGGAAGATGCGATACCTCGTTAGTGATGAATTTCTTGGAACTAGGTTACAAAAGGCCAGGATAAGGAAAATCTGAGCGGTTGATTAGCCCTAATACGTATTCCCGCTCAGCCAAGCCCATGCAGTTGATAAGACCGAACTCTGCCCTGTCGGTTGCGTTCGTCAGGTGCCGACGGTGAGCGGCGCGACGAATCGTTCAAGCGTCGCCATCACCGAAAGGGGTGTCAGTTTACCCGTTGCTGGATTTTCTTCCGTGGGCACGCCGGCGATGGTCATATCGAACCGAGTGGAGTCTGCGTCCACGCTGATTTCATGGGTATTGCGCGTCATTGCCGGATCCGCCCAGATCTCGTACTGGGTCTTTTCTGGGCCGATGCCGGCCAGGGCCAGGGCAACCGAAACATTTACGTTGGCTGGAAACTTCGCCGCTGCGTCGCGTACCGATCCGCTATAGAGACAGAGCGGCTCCTTGAGGCCGTCCAGGTTGATACCTTGCTCCACTACGAAGGTCGCTTTCTTCAGTCCCTCCGGCGGCTTTCGGGTCTTCATTGTGACTGAATAGATTTCCCCTTTCGCCGCCGCACGCACAGCATCGAAGCCAACTAGAGCACCCGTCGCCGCAATGATCTGTCCGCCCGTTTCCGTCGCCTTGTCCACTAGATCAAGACGCGGTAGCAGCGATGTCAGGGTAAGTACAATCAACTTCTTACCGGCTGCCATGGTCAGGTCCGCCAATTCGCCGAAATGCTGCGGCGGCAACGCCTCAACCAACACATCGGAGGCCGTAACCAATTCCGCTAGGTCCAGAACGGGTGGCGGAGAGGCGAAGTCTGATACCCGCTGGGCCGCCCGTTCCTTGTTGCCTGCCGATACGCCGGCAAGGCGGAGGCCGGTGATCCCTGCATCCAGCCAGCGCGCCACGGGCATGCCAATGGCCCCTAGCCCGCCAATTCCGACATTAATGGTGTTTGTCATGGTGTTGTGTCCTTAATTACTGGCGCGCTTTGCACCTGTTTGTTTTTCGCTCAACAGACGTTCGCATTGCGCTTCACGTGCAGCGATCTCCTTTAGCACCTGATCAATGTCCTCGCGTTGTATCGTCAACAGGCCTTTACGTTCGCGCAGCTTGTCTAAGAAGAGCCGTAATTGCGAAACTTCCGTAGGATCTGCGTCATAGAGATCGACCATGGCCCGGATCTCGTCCAAGGAGAAGCCAAGGCGCTTGCCCCGCATGATTAACTGGAGACGCACCTTGTCACGGAGATGATAGACACGGCGCTGGCCGCGCCGCTCCGGTGCGATCAGATCCTTGTCTTCGTAGAAACGGATAGTGCGGGTCGTTACCCCGAATTCGGCCGCCAGCTCGGCGATACCCCATGTTTCGGACATGATATCTCCCTTGGTACCCACGTTACTTTCCGTTGACGTCAAGGTAAAGTGAGCTGTTGGAGCGGGGGGATCGGTTTACGCGCCGCGTTCGGCGATGACAGTTTCCAATTGGGTCACAGTGGCTCGAAGCTGTGCATTGATTTTCTGCGGTGGAATAGCCTCGTTGGCAGATGATACATAGTCATCCGGCAGAATGTCCCTTACGTCAAAAGCTGCCCCCACGCCTTCGATGTCGAAATCGCTATCTGAAATGTAGCGATACTTTAGAACCGCATTGGTCCAGGCAAAGAACCAGAACTGGAAATACCCAAAGGCGCCGCGACCGGGCCGAGAGAGCGCCAGGAGAAGTCCGCGCGTGGCCCAGTAGATGTTAGCCGGTTGCGCAGCGAACCGGGTCAGGCGCTGGGTCATCTGCCAGAGGGCGGCCTTGTTCTTAAAAATCATCTTTAGAAACAGGCCAAGATTACCGAAGCCCTTCCCTTCCATAGCTACGAACCGACCTTCCTCCAGCAAATCGAAGAAGGCCTTAAGGCGCTTGTATTGATATGCACCGTTGCAAAACTCAGTGACGAACCATTTGTAGCCATCCACCATCTGGCGAGCAGAAAGGAGGTAGCGGATGTTGGTCTGGTACTTGTATCCCCCCAGACCAAAACGCACGTCGCGAAGGCGACCAGAGAGCTTCATGCGCCGGTAGAGCGGTGTCCCAGGCAGCGCGGTCAACAAGGACGGATCACCCGATAACAGGGCGGAGTCCCGCAAGCCGTCTAAAGTCACCTGAAAGGAATCATCTGTGTCTGAATCAAAGCCGAATATCAGACCCGCAACGACGATGAAACCGTAGGATTGGATCTCGCGGACGACGCTGACCATGTCGGTCGCGGTGTTCTGCACCTTGGCCGTTTCCAGAAGTGAGTTCTTGCTGAAGCTTTCGATGCCAATAAACAACATGTCGAAACCGCATTTGCGCATCTTCACCATCAAGTCCTCGAACTTGTAAAGATTGATGGTAAGCCATGTATATAAGCTCGGTCGAAAGCCTGTGCGGTCCTGCCATTCCAGGATCTTATCGATGACTTCTTCCGCCCAGCGCGGTTCGCCTATGAAGTTATCGCATGCAAACAGAATCTGGTTAACGCCTTGGCGGCACAGGTGGTCCAGTTCCTGTACGATCAGGTCCGGTGATTTGTTGTGAGATCGGTTGTTGTCCGGAAGAATCCGGATGTCGCAGAACTCGCATAGGAACGGACATCCCCGCGATACCTCCAGAACGGCGCCGTAGTATCGGCCCACAGTTTCATCCAGCATTGGTTTGTGGAAGGGTTGGGCGTCAGCGATAGCGTATCGTTTCTTCGCTCTACGCACGTGCTCTAGAGGCGTGCCGGTTCGCAAGGCTTCCAAGAGGCTGGAAATCGCTTCCTCCCCATCCCCGATGAAGACATGGTCGAACCCGTCCAGCATATCCAGTGTGTTGGCCTGATCGAATGACCAGCAGATGGGCCCACCGATCATGGATTTGGCGTTGGGGTAGCGTGCCTCTAAGCGCGCACGAACGGCCTCCATATTCCCACTGTCCTGGTTAATGCCGCTGAACAGAAATAAGTCATGTTCGGCGATCTTCTCTTCGGGCTCAAAGCGGCAGTCATAGAGTGACGTAACGAACCGTCCGTCATCGGGGATATGTGCGGCCAACGTGTAGGCCCAGACAGGCATGAATTTGGCGCCGTAGTTCTGCGTATCTGCGTAGCCCGGATCCGGCGCGTGAATAAATGCGACGCGATATGGCGTATTCGGTTGAGAGCTCATGCGAGAATTGCCCGTCATATTTTCCACGCTTTTCCTGGGCGGATGTCTTTTACATAGATATTATTTAGGGATGTGGACAGACGGAATAAAGCGCTTTCGAAATGGGTCTGCTTTATGTTTTCGATGGAACGCGGGAAACTTCCCGTTAGATTTTCCGAACAAGTCGCACATTGAGGTCAAAAATGACTTATAAACCGCAGTTTTTCATTGATGGCGAATGGCAAACATTGAGTGATCGGCCAACCATGGACTTGGTCAATCCTGCCACCGAACAGGTTAGCGGAAAACTGCATTTAGGTAATGAGGATGACGTTGACCGGGCCGTTAAAGCCGCCAGAAACGCCTTCCCCGGATTCGCCGCAACCTCATTGAACGAGCGTATCGAACTCCTGCAGAGCATCACCGACGGATACAAAGCGCGCTTCGACGATATTGGCTCGGCAATCTCCGAACAGATGGGGGCGCCGAAGAAATTCGCCGTGCGCTTCCAGGCCGGTGCGGGGCTCAGTCACTTCAAGCAGGTTCTCAAGATCATCGAAACGTATAATTTTGAGAGAGATATCAACGCCACGCGTGTGATACGCGAACCCATCGGGGTCTGTGGCATGATCGTTCCGTGGAATTGGCCCATGAACCAGATCACCTGCAAAGTGGCGCCCGCATTAGCCGCGGGCTGTACAATGGTTCTCAAGCCTTCCGAACTGGCGCCCGGCCCAGCGATAATTTTAGCTGAACTTCTGGAAGAGGCCGGCGTACCAAGAGGTGTGTTTAACATGGTCCAGGGTGAAGGCCCCGTAGTGGGCGCAGCCATCGCCCGTCACCCGGATGTCGACATGGTGTCGTTCACCGGCTCGACCCACGGCGGCATCGCCGTTGCTGAGGCCGCCGCGCCGACCATCAAGAGGGTTGGACAGGAACTGGGCGGCAAGTCGGCTAACATTCTACTCGATGACGTGGATTTCGAGGATGCCGTGACGCGCGGTGTCACCTTGTGCTTCCGTAACTCAGGACAATCGTGCAATTCCCCCACCCGCATGCTGGTGCCTCGCGCCAGTATGGTCGAAGTCGCCGAGATCGCGAAACATGCTGCCGAGGGCATACGGGTCGGCGACCCAAACGCGGAAGATACGGTGATGGGCCCCGTAGTTTCGAAGAAGCAATGGAGCGGCATCCAAGGCCATATCCGTTCTGGCATTAATGAGGGCGCGACCCTAGTGACGGGCGGCCTGGGCCGACCAGATGACTTACCAGCGGGGTACTTCGTCCAGCCCACCGTGTTCACCGACGTGACTCCAGAAATGACCATTGCCCGCGAAGAGATTTTCGGTCCGGTGCTCAGCATTATGGCCTACGACGATGAGGTCCATGCGGTTACCATTGCCAATGACACGCCGTTCGGTCTAGCAGCTTACGTAGAATCGGCTGATCTAGCCCGCGCGCAGGCCGTCGCGCGCCGTGTTCGCGCTGGGATGATTCATCTGAATGGCGCCGTCGCCGACCCGAGTGCCCCTTTCGGCGGCTACAGACATTCTGGGAATGGTCGCGAATGGGGTCTGTACGGACTTGAGGAGTTCACCGAGATTAAGGCAGTGATGGGCTATGGAGAGGCCTGAGACTGCCTAAGTTAGCATAGTGACCCTGCTCGAGGAGTTCTTGGACCTGTTCACATTCACCGCTGATGAGGGCGTTAACGATCTCGGTCTCCAATTCTACTGACAGGCCTCGCGTCGCTGGATCGGTAGTCGTTTGCCCCCTCTCGTAGAAATCACGTTGGGAACACATCTTCATAAAAGCCAAGGCCCACCGCATTTGCGCTGGGCCTTGGAGAAAATGGTGCGGTCGAGAAGACTCGAACTTCCACGGGCGCATTGCCCACAGCGACCTCAACGCTGCGCGTCTACCAGTTCCGCCACGACCGCAAAATCCTTGCGGCAACTATATAGGTTGCCTTAATACCTTAAATCTATCTTGGATCGAGATAGCAAACCCAATCGCCAAGGGCAAGCTTTCGATGAGGCAAATGCCAAACATGGATTTACAACGCCTTACCTTATTCGATACGCGCCATTCGCCCGCCGATGATCCCGTGGCCTGGCGCATTGACGATCGGGCTGTTCCCTATTCGGAGGCGCTTGCGTTTATGGAGAAGCGTAGCGCCGATATTTGCGTGGGCTATGCGCCCGAGACCATTTGGCTTTTGGAGCATCCGCCACTTTATACGGCCGGTACCAGCGCCGCGCCCGAAGAGCTGTTAGAACCCAATCGGTTTCCTGTTTATAAGACGGGCCGTGGTGGACGCTACACCTATCACGGACCTGGGCAACGCGTCGCCTATGTGATGCTGGATCTAAAGAAGCGTGGTCAGGATATCCGCAAGTTTGTGCGCGATATGGAGGAATGGGTGATCCGCACTCTTTTCAGCTTCAATGTGATCGCCGAGCGCCGTGAAGGCCGCGTCGGCCTCTGGGTGGCGCAAGGTGCACCGGCTAACCCAGAGTACCGGGAGGACAAGATCGCCGCTATCGGCGTGCGCGTCCGCAAATGGGTGACGTTCCACGGTATTTCCATTAACGTGGATCCCGACCTGTCCCATTTCGAAGGTATCGTGCCTTGTGGGATCTCGGAGCACGGCGTGACCTCACTTTGGGATCTCGGCAATGCGGCTAGCTTGCCCGAGGTCGACACGGCGTTACGTCAATCTTTCGAGGACGTGTTTGGGCGTCAAACCATCGTTGAGGATGCCAGGCACCAATGACGTTCCCGTTGCCCTATGACGAACATGCTCTGCCGGATGGTGTCTGCTCACGTTTTATTCAGGACGTGAACGGTCTGACGCTCCATATACTCGAAGCCGGAGACGCGGACCCGAACCGGCCGGCGGTGCTGTTGCTGCACGGGTTTCCGGAGCTGGCGTATAGTTGGCGCAGGGTCATGCCGGTCCTTGCCGAAGCCGGCTACTACGTGATCGCGCCGGACCAGCGGGGATACGGCCGTACCATGGGCTGGAGCGACGAGTATGACACGGACCTGGGGCCCTATCGTCTTCTCAACTTAGTGCGCGACATGCTGAGCCTCATCAAAGCCGTCGGCCGCGATCATGTAAATGCGGTGATTGGGCATGATTTTGGCGCTTCCGTTGCCGCCTACGCCGCCTTGATCCGTCCCGACGTGTTCCGGGCTATGACCCTCATGAGCGCGCCCTTCGCCGGCCCACCCGCCTTGGGTCCGGTGCCACCGGATTCCATCCATACGGACATGATCGCTCTAGATCGACCGCGCAAGCATTACCAATGGTACTATTCGACCCGTCCGGCCAACTCCGACATGCATTTTTGTCCACAAGGGGTTCATGACTTCCTGCGCGCCTATTTCCATCAAAAAAGTGCTGATTGGGAAGATAACAAACCTTTCCCTCTGGCTGAGTGGACAGCCGCAGAACTGGCGAAGATGCCCAACTACTACATCATGAATCTGGACAAGGACATGGCGGAAACGGTAGCCGAGGAGATGCCCTCCGCGGAGCACATTGCTGCTAATTCATGGCTGCCGGAGAGGGAGCTTTTGATATATAGCACCGAATATAAAAGGACTGGCTTTCAAGGTGCCTTGAATTGGTATCGTTGTCGGACGAACGGCATCCAAAACAAGGAGTTGGACGTGTTTGCAGGCCGAACCATCGACGTTCCGTCATGCTTCATTGCCGGGGCGGCGGACTGGGGTATTCACCAGGTCCCGGGTGCTCTGGACGCCATGCAAACGGATGTTTGCATGGATTTCCGGGCCTGCCACCTGGTTCCGGGCGCTGGTCATTGGGTGCAACAGGAACAAGCGACCGAAGTGAACCGCCACCTACTTGATTTCCTAAAAACCCTGGCCTGAAGCCTCACATCAAGTCCCCACCGAGGTGCACACTGGCGCCACGGTCAATTCTAGAATTTTAGCAACGGCGGCGAAGCCTGATCTTGCGATTGCCCCAATCAGGGTCTCGATATCAGCACAGCACGCCTCATCCGTATACGGACCTATGTCGATGCTCGATATGTCGTTTGTTAAGCCTTTGGCGCGGGCCGACGTAAACAATGCAACCACCAAAAACCAAGGCGAACGAACAGGGACCCGAACACACTCGGTCCGCTTGGCACCGAACATCCCTATTTTCTCCTTTGTTGATTCAAAACGGCCGACGACCTATCTGTAAAAAGCAGTAGTCCAGGAGTTCATACCTGTAACCGTGTCATCTCTAAGTGACGCCTATCAAAGAAGGTCAGATTGTGGGGAGATGGCGAAAATTATGGAAATTACTTAGCACTCCATCCGCAACTCGGATATCGGCTACGCTGGCGGCAGGTGGTCCCTGCCAGCAGGCATTTAACATCGCGTCAATGTCGGCAGCATCACCTTGAAAAATTGCCTCCACCGTGCCGTCACGCCGGTTGCGAACCCAGCCCGTGAGGCCGAGTGATGACGCTTGTTGCTTAGTCCAACCGCGAAACCAGACACCCTGGACGCGTCCGGAAATAATTACGTGACGAGTGGTTTTGGCCACGCCTATTCGAAATCCATGATCACTTGATCGACCATTAGGCTTTCACCGGTGGCGGCTTTGATAGAGCTAACCACCGCATCACGCTCGGCACGCAGGACATTTTCCATCTTCATGGCCTCAATGACGGCTAATTCCTCGCCTGCCTTCACTTCCTGGCCCTCTGCAACGGCTAGGGAAATTAATAACCCCGGCATCGGCGAAAGCAGCAACTTCGATGTATCCGGGGGCACCTTCACCGGCATCAATGCGTTCAGTTCCGCATGCGCGGGGCTGAGCACGAGAACATCGTCTTGCGATCCGCCGTGCGTCAGCCGGTAGGCAATGTTCTCGCGCTCGACTTGGATGACCAGATTCTTGTCGCCCACCAAGTTACCGCGCAGCAAGGGTTCGCCCAGTTGCCAATCGGTTTGGAACTCGTGCGTGGTCCCGTCAACGATGACGGAGTAGCCGTCGGTGACCTTGCCGACCGTTACTGGTTGGTGCCCGTCCCTAGTCACGACCACCCAGGAGTCATCAACCTGACGCCCATGTCCCGCGACCTGGCCACTGATGGAGGCGGCACGCTGTTGATAGGCATGATGGATCGATGCGGCAACTATGACCTGAATGATTGGGTCCTCCGAAGGCAAATCTTGGGGATGGAAGCCGTCGGGATATTCCTCGGCGATAAAATTGGTCGTAATGTTACCCGACTGGAATCGCGAGTGGGCGATTAGCGCAGACAGAAAACCAATATTATGGTTAACGCCGCGGATATAATAGGAATCCAGGGCCGTGCGCATGTGCTGTATCGCCTCGGTGCGGTCAGCGCCGAAGGTGATCAACTTCGCGATCATGGGGTCGTAGTAAATGGAGATCTCGCCACCTTCAGTAACGCCCGTATCGACACGCACATGGTGCGTTTCCTTGGGGCTTTGATAGCGAACCAGGCGGCCGATAGATGGTAAGAAATTACGGAACGGATCTTCGGCGTAGACGCGGGCTTCCAGTGCCCAGCCGTTTAGTTTTACATCGTCTTGGCCGAACGGAAGTTCCTCGTTGGCAGCAACTTTGATCATCAGTTCGACCAAGTCCTGTCCAGTGATCAGTTCTGTTACCGGATGCTCCACCTGCAGGCGAGTATTCATTTCCAGGAAAAAGAAATTCTTTTTGTCATCAACAATAAACTCGACGGTACCGGCGGAATAGTAATCGACGGCTTTCGCCAGAGCGACGGCCTGCTTACCCATGGCTTGGCGCATCGCTTCGTCCAGGAACGGCGACGGCGCCTCTTCCAAAACCTTCTGGTGACGGCGCTGTATGGAGCATTCCCGTTCGCCCATGTAAACCGTGTTGCCGTGTTTGTCGGCAATGATTTGTATCTCGATGTGACGAGGTTCCTCGATGTATTTTTCAACGAAAACCCGGTCATCACCAAAGGATGATTTGGCCTCATTAACAGCGCGTTCTAGACCATCGCGACATTCCTCGTCGTTCCGCGCGAGCCGCATGCCTTTGCCACCACCTCCAGCCGAAGCCTTGAGCATCACCGGATAACCGATATCCTTGGCGATTTGCACGGCGTCTTCCGGGTCCCGCACCGCTTCCGTGTGCCCCGGCACCGTGGAGACGTTCGCCTTCTCTGCCAGCTTCTTAGATGCGATTTTGTCGCCCATAGTGGTGATTGCACCAACCGGTGGGCCAATGAACGTCACTCCTTCTTTGTCCAACGCTTTGGCAAAAGCGGCGTTTTCGGACAAGAACCCGTATCCTGGATGCACGGCGTCGGCGCCGGTTTTCTTGATGGCTGCCAAAATATTATCGATAACCAGATAGCTTTCCGCCGATGGTGCCGGTCCGATATAGACTGATTCGTCTGCTATCAGTCGATGCAGCGAATTGCGATCAGCGTCAGAATAGATTGCCACGGTCGAGATACCCATCTTCCGTGCCGTCTTGATCACTCGGCATGCAATTTCACCACGGTTGGCGATAAGGATTTTCTTGATCATCAACCTCTCCGAATGAATACCATCGCAATGCGCGCCCGTTGTAGCCGTTCGGCTCGGAAGAATCCATGCACGAAACCGTCGTTAAGACGGCTTCTAATTCGATCGGAAGATGTCGAACAAGCCCATGACATAGGCCACATGCAAGGCAAGGACTGCGGCCCACCCGACCAACGGCAACAGAATCCAGATATCATTCGGAGTTAACCAGAAGTTCAAAGGTACCAGGACCAGCATGACCAGGAAATATCCAGACAGGTGAATGCCAAACCAGATCAAACGCTTTCGCGCTGTATTGGCATCATCTGTACCGGGCTCTTGGGTATCTTTGTATTCGGTGTTCGGCATCGGGATTTGACTCTTTGGGTGGGGACCGGGAACCTATGACAACGTAACTTAACGCCTTGAGGAAACCCATGGCCAGACCCCTTACCGTTGCCGCTGCCCAATCGGGCCCCATTCAGAAAGCTGATTCCCGCCAAGAGGTCATCTCGCGCTTGTGCACCATGCTGGAGGATGCCGCCGATGCCGGGGTAGATTTGTTGGTGTTCACTGAGTTGGCGCTTACCACGTTCTTTCCGCGTTACTACGCCGAAAACCGTGCCGACATGGACATCTGGTTTGAGAAGGAAATGCCGAACGCCGCCACCAGTCCCCTGTTCCGCTTGGCTAGAGAACGCGGTGTGGGCTTCTATCTTGGATACGCGGAGCTCACGCCGGAGGGCCACCATTTCAATACGGCTATTCTGGTCGATAAGGCGGGCAACATCGCGGGCAAATACCGAAAGGTGCACCTGCCGGGCCATGACGAGTTCGATACGGAACGTGCCTTTCAGCACCTGGAAAAGCGATACTTCCAACCTGGCGATTTGGGCTTCCCTGTTTGGAACACCATGGGGGGCAACATGGGTATGTGCATCTGCAACGACCGGCGTTGGCCAGAGACATTCCGGGTGATGGGGCTGCAAGGCGTGGAACTGGTGATGCTTGGCTACAATACACCGTCGGTCAATTCCCAACGGCCCGAGGAAGGCCCCAAGATACGGACCTTTCATAACCGACTGGTTTTACAGGCCGGCGCCTACCAGAACTCCACGTTCGTCATTGGAACCGCGAAAGCCGGCGACGAAGATGGCCATCCGCTATTTGGCGAAAGTTGTATTGTCGATCCCAACGGTGAAATCCTCGGCGTTGCAAAAACAGAAGAGGATGAATTGGTCATCGCCGAAATCGATCTGGATGATTGCGTATTTGGTAAAAAGACAATCTTCGACTTTGCGCGTCACCGCCGCATCGAACACTACGGCCGTATTACCGCGCAAACGGGCGAGGAGCCGCCCGCGGGGTAAGTGATGATATAAAAGTCCACTGAAGGCCCTGTGCCGCTCGTCTTCCGGACCCTGAACGCCAGGTGATCGTCTCTATGGGATTGATGACCGATCCGACGGCGGTCGTGTACGAGGGGTTGTACGCGGCCTGGACATCCACCGCATCGGCTTATACGAATTTAGACAGGCGTGCGGACGCTGTATTGGTGCCGGCGAGCATTGCGATCGTATTTGAGAGCATCCTTTTTACCTAGTTCAGCCGATCGCTAGGGCCGCGGCTTCGTCGAACCCGTCGCCGCCAATCGTGGTGCGGCGCATGACGCGCCGATGTTTCTGGCTTTGCCAGGGCCTACCGCGATGGTTGATGCAACGGTTATCCCACATGACCAGGTCAAAGGCCGCCCAGTTGTGAATGTAGATGAACCGATCTTCCGCTGCGTGGGCTAAAAGCCCGTCTAAGAGCGTCCGGCCTGCGTCGCGGTCCATGCCGTCGACATAGGCCGCGTGGGAGCCTACGTAAAGCGATTTGCGACCGGTTACAGGGCTTACACGAATTAAGGACTGGGGTATCGGCGGCACTTCGCTCTTTTCCACGTCCATGAACTCCTCACCGGCGTCATAACCTATGGTGGCGCGGGAATAGGCCAGGCTGTGCTGGGCGACGAGATCTGAGATTTCAACCTGCTTTTCTGCCGAGAGGGTGTCCCAAGCGGCCCGCATGTCGGCGAACTCGGTCTCGCCACCGCTTGGCGGCACTTCCCGGGCCGACAGGAGCGAAGCTTTTGACGGGATTTCCTTAAATGAGGAGTCGGAATGCCAGAGTTGATTGCCTCGATTGTAGGACATCGCCTCCGATTTCTCAGCCATGATCTGCCCGTCCGACCCGACATTAGAAATATCGGACAGGAAAACATTACTGACGGCGCGGTTCCGGTGGCGGCGAACAGATGGTTCCAAGGGACCAAACCGGCGAGAGAAGGCGATTTGCTGATCGTCGGTGATGTCCTGTGCGGGGAACACGATTACGCCGTAGGTCTCGAAAGCGATCTCGACGGCGGAAAATTCGTCGTCATTCAAGGGATATGACAGGTCTATGTCTTCGACGACAGCGACGAAGTCGCCTTGAACCGGAGTAACCTGGACCATGTTCCCCCCCCCTCTAATCAACGGCGTTCTATAGCGGAATATTCGCGTGCTTCTTCCATGGATTGTCGAGCTTTTTGTTCCGCAGCATGCGAAGGCCACGGGCGACGCGCATGCGTGTATTGTGCGGCATGATCACGTCATCAATATAGCCCCGGTGGCCGGCTATGAACGGATTGGCGAAGCGCTCACGATATTCCTCGGTACGTTGCTCAATCTTTTCCTCATCGCCGATGTCCTCGCGGAAAATGATCTCCACCGCGCCTTTTGGGCCCATGACGGCGATTTCGGCGCTCGGCCAGGCTAAGTTCAGATCTCCGCGTAGGTGTTTGGAGCTCATTACGTCATAGGCGCCGCCATAGGCTTTACGGGTGATCAAAGTGACCTTGGGCACAGTAGCTTCTGCAAAGGCAAAAAGGAGCTTCGCGCCGTGCTTTATGATGCCGCCGT
>CAJWVP010000025.1 GCA_913048145.1 uncultured Rhodospirillaceae bacterium | reverse complement strand
CAAATATTGATCCTGCCTGTGTTTCGCTATAATTGAGTTCGTCAATAAGAAACAGAATGAAAAATCCTGCAAAAATAGATTGAAGGCCTCCGAACGCAAAAGCTCCAAATGAAAGATCTCGTAATTGAGGATTTGAAGTAACAAGGCTCATAGTCTCCGTGACGCCAGAAAATGAAATTTTATTTTTTGGGTCTCTATCCAAGTCGAAAAATGAACGAATTGGTTGCAACGTAAGTACGACAAGGTAAACGATAAAGCCGGTTACTAAAGCTGTTCCATATGTTCCAAGGTGAATGGGGTTCTTAGAAACAACACTGTAAAAACTCAACGATAGAAGAAATGGTATAAGAAGACCGCCAATAAGGCTGCCAACCGGTACCCCCGTTTGTTTGATCGAAAAAATAATCGGTGCCAGGCGAGGTGGACATACCTTTGCTAGAATATGCGAGCTTGCGGGAGTAGATACTGCCGATACTCCAAGAAGAATAGCGCAGATCGGATAAAGCCATAAAACTCCGGTCGATATTAGAAATAAGCTGGCGCCCATAAGGATCAAGCATATCTGGCTTACACGCAAAGGGCCGTATCGAATAATAAAACCTCCACAGGCCATGGCACTTAAAATGGCAGCACCGTGCTGCAGAAATAAGAACAAACCTAGCCAGGCACGCGAAATATTAAAATCATCAGCTATGCGATCTGCCAGAATTGGCATAACTATCTGACAAACATACGAAAACGCTTGCTGCACTAACATTGCAACAACCGCTATGATCAATACTGTTTTGGGCTCAAATCGAGCAAGGTTCATATTGATAACGCTCAGGAAAAACTCAGGAACATCATATATAATTAACAGCCCACCTGAATAACCCCGAAATCGCCTTTATGCCACCCTTCAGCCCTATCAGGATGATCTGCCCCCCGCAGCAACACAAACTATCCCTATGATAGCCCCATAATAGATCAATCTATAGTTCGTGTGTGCGTGGTCTAATCGCCATATGTGAAGGCGGGATGGGCCGCCACTCCTGCCATATAGAGGTATGAGCCACCGCGGAGGAGCCATGGTTAGACTCGACACGTAATTTCTCTATATCACATAACAGTGTAATTTTGATAAGATCGTCTTCTAAACCGCTCTCTATGGGAGGAACCAATGGCACTATATATGACCAAAATAAAATATACAGCCGATGCAATTAAGGACATTGCTGAATCGGGAAGTAATAGAGAGGAAGTAGTCCGCGCGCTGATTGAAAAATGCGGGGGAACTCTCGTAAATTTTTACGGAATGATTGGACAAGACCACCACATAATTTTGATCACTGAATTTGATCAATTATCTGATTATATGGGGATGGTAATGTCTGGAGCTGTAGGGGGTGCAGTCGCTGACTGGAAGACTATTCAGCTGTATACAAGCGGCGATATGATGTCTGCGACTGAAACGTATAGAGCTAGCAAAGGCTCATATTCTCCGCCACCCAACAATTAGGTGCATGTATCTCCCCGATGGTCGTAAGCTGATCTAATTTCTTCTGATATGGTAGTTCTTCAATTTCTGCCAGGAAGTAATTGATTGGTTCCCCCAGGATAGGTTACCCGGGCATGGGGGACGCGGAAGAATATAGATTTACGATCTGCTGCGGTGGATTATAGATTTTTTTATCCCGATAATTCTTTTTACTGACACATTAAATGGTCAGAAGATGAAAGGCTGGGCCTAAACACCTTTTCTCACGTTGTGCATTAAGGATTGGGATGGATATTGTTTTGAAATGAGTACACTGCTAATTCATCAAACCGTTGGCGGAAGCTAATTTTTGGTGGATTTATCAACGGACCTATCGCGGCGCAATCAATACTGAAAAGGCTTTTAAAATCGCTCGCGGTTTACCGCCGCAGCGGCCGGTTATGAAATATTGTTTTGGATACGGTCGTGAATGATTTCAGTCGATAATATTGCGCTCCACTTTGGCGGCATCCGGGCGGTCGACGGCGTCAGCCTGGAAATCGGCAAGGGGGCAATCACCGGATTGATCGGGCCGAACGGCGCGGGCAAGACGACCCTATTCAATATCATCGCCGGTGTGTATGAGCCAAACTTCGGCCGAATTTTACTCGACGGTGAGGACATAACCGATCTCAAACCGCACCAACGTTTTGGCAAGGGACTGCTCCGCACCTTCCAGATCGCTCATGAATTCTCATCGATGACGGTGTTGGAGAACCTGATGATGGTGCCAGGTGCTCAATCCGGTGAACGAGTCTTTAACGCTTGGTTCCGTCGCAATGCTATCCGCGCAGAAGAACGTGCCAATCGACGTAAGGCCGACGAGGTGATCGAGTTCCTGCATCTGAACCGAGTGGCCCACGATCAGGCGGGAAATCTATCCGGCGGACAAAAGAAATTGCTTGAGCTCGGCCGTACAATGATGGTCGAGGCCAAGGTGGTTTTGCTCGACGAGGTCGGTGCCGGGGTCAACCGGACCCTGTTGCAGTACATCGGCGACGCTATCGTACGCCTGAACCAGGAGAGGGGCTACACCTTCTGCATGATCGAGCACGACATGGACTTAATCTCGAAACTATGTGACCCGGTAATCGTCATGGCCGACGGCAAGCTCCTGACCGAGGGCTCCGCAGAGGAGGTCAAGTCTAACCCGGACGTTATCGAGGCTTATCTCGGTACCGGCATGAAAAGCAAGACGGGGGCTGCGTGAGTTATCTCTCTGGCACAAACATGCGTGGTGGATACGGCGGTGCTGACGTTCTCCACGGCTGCGAGATTTCCGTCGACAAAGGCGAGGTGGCGGTCATCTTAGGCCCCAATGGAGCCGGTAAGTCGACGGCCATGAAGGCGATATTCGGCATGCTCGAATTGCGCGAGGGGAATGTTACCCTGGGCGGCAAGGACATCACCAACCTGTCGCCGCAAAGACGCGTGCGCGAAGGCATGGCTATGGTGCCCCAGACCAATAACATTTTCACCACCATGACGGTGGAGGAAAATCTCGAGATGGGCGCCTTCCTGCGCCGCGACGACATTCGGGAGACGATTGCGCGCGTATACAACTTGTTTCCAATCCTTGCCGAAAAGCGCCATCAGGACGCGGGAGAACTCTCCGGCGGCCAGCGCCAGCAAGTGGCGGTGGGCCGTGCTTTGATGACTCAGCCAGATGTGCTGATGCTCGATGAGCCGACGGCTGGCGTCTCCCCCATCGTCATGAACGAACTTTTCGACCGCATTCTCGAAGTCAAGAAAACGGGGATCGCTATTCTCATTGTAGAACAGAATGCGCGCCAGGCCCTGGATATTGCTGATATCGGCTATGTGCTGGTCAACGGAGAAAACAAGTTCACCGACAACGGGCAGGCCTTGCTGCAAAACCCGGAAGTGCAGCGTTCTTTTTTGGGTGGGTGAGGCATGGCCATGGATATTCTCAACGCGTTAGTTTTGCTTTTCAATTACGTCATTGTTCCCAGCGTCGCTTACGGTTCGCAACTGGCCCTTGGCGCTTTGGGGGTTACGTTGGTCTATGGAACCCTGCGTTTCGCCAACTTTGCGCACGGTGAGTTGATGGCCTTTGGTGCCATGATCACCATCTTGTGCACCTGGTGGCTACAATCCTTGGGGGTTTCCATCGCTCCCTTACCGACGGCGCTGTTGGCCCTTGGGCCAGCCATTGCGGTGACCGTTGCCATCGTTCTGATCACCGACCGGACGATCTACAGGTTTTACCGTGAGAAGCGCAGCGCCCCAGCCATTTATATCATCGCCTCGATCGGTGTGATGTTTGTCATGAATGGGTTGATCCGCTTTATCATCGGCCCCGGCGACCGCGCCTTCGGCGACGGCCAGCGCTATATCATCAAAGCCCGGGACTTCCGAGACATGACCGGCTTGAGCGAAGGTCTGGGGATCAAGACCAGCCAGGGGATCACCGTTCTGGTCACATTGTTCCTTGTCGCCGCGTTGTTCTGGTTCTTGCAAAAAACCCGCACTGGAAAATCGATGCGGGCCTACGCCGACAACCGCGACCTGGCATTGCTGTCGGGGATCAACCCCGAACGGGTGGTGATGTATTCGTGGATAATCACGGCGGTCCTGGCAACGATCGCCGGCGCGCTTTATGGGCTGGATAAATCCTTCAAGCCGTTCACGTATTTGCAACTGCTGTTGCCACTGTTCGCCGCTGCCATCGTTGGCGGCATCGGCAAACCGGTTGGGGCTATCGTCGGCGGTTTCGTGATCGCCTTTTCCGAAGTGACAATCACCTACCCCTATAAGAAATTTCTCACCTATCTGATGCCGGAAGGCATGCAGCCGAGCGGATTGGTGCAGTTGCTATCTACCGATTACAAATTCGCGGTTTCGTTCATCATTCTGGTGATCGTACTGATGGTTAGGCCGACCGGCATCATGAAAGGTAAAACCGTATGAACCTCTCGGCCAACGCACGGCGCGCGACGCTAGCGTTTATGCTGATCGCTATCATGCTGGTGGCTGTTGGGGTGATCCAGTCGTGGGCCGTGATGCTGACCATCTTCAATCTTTGCCTGATCTCTTCGATTATGGCGCTCGGTGTTAACATCCAGTGGGGTTACGCCGGTTTGTTCAACGTCGGCACCATGGGGTTTGCCGCTTTGGGCGGTGTTGCGGCGATGCTGGTTTCGCAGGAGCCGGTTATCGCCGCCTGGCATGCGGGCGGCTGGAAGCTGCTGCTGTCGTTCGTCAGCCTGGTGCTGGTAATTTTTCTCGTCGCCATCTTGTATCGGAAAATCAAGAAAGGACCCCTTCGGCAATTGGCGATCACGGGTGCTCTGGTGCTGGGGTATTTTCTGTTTCGCGCCTTTTTTGACCCGGCCAGCGAGGCGATTGAGGCGATTGATCCAGCCGTCGCCGGGTATTTGGGCGGGATGGGGTTACCGATCTTGCTGTCATGGATTGCCGGCGGGGTGCTGGCGGCTGGTGCAGCGTGGATCATAGGCCGAATAGCTCTGGGGCTGCGTTCCGACTACCTGGCCATCGCCACCCTCGGTATTTCAGAAATCATTATCGCATTTATCAAGAACGAGGACTGGCTCACGCGTGGGGTCAAGAACGTCACCGGGCTCAAACGGCCGGTACCGTACGAGATTGACCTGCAAAAAACCGATTGGTTCATCAACCTGGTCGAAAGCCTGAACCATGGCACCCTATCGGAGTTTGGTGTCGACGACCGGAGCGCGATGCTGGGTCAGATGGTGATCGAGGCTTCGAGTATCTTCGTCAAGCTTTGTTACGCGGGGTTGTTCATAGCCGTCTTGGCGGCCATCTTGGCACTGAGCGTTAAGGCTCTCGATTCCCCCTGGGGTCGAATGATGCGTGCGATCCGAGATAACGAAGTC
Source organism: uncultured Rhodospirillaceae bacterium (assembly GCA_913048145.1). Lineage (GTDB taxonomy): Bacteria > Pseudomonadota > Alphaproteobacteria > Rhodospirillales > Casp-alpha2 > UBA3470. Next base: position 9,309 of record CAJWVP010000025.1, on the reverse strand, counting down.
GCTGCCGATGCCATGGGGAAGAACGTCACCCGGCGTCACTTGCAGGTTTTCGTTCTGGGCTCGGCAGTAGTCGGCTTAGCCGGGGCCATGCTAACTACACTCGACGGTCAGTTGACGCCTGGCACCTATCAACCGCTACGCTTCACATTCCTAATTTGGGTAATGGTCATAGTTGGCGGTTCTGGTAACAACCTTGGAGCCGTGCTCGGAGGGTTCCTGATCTGGCTGGTGTGGATCGAAGCCGAGCCGGTGGGGGTCTGGCTGATCGACAATCTGACGGCCGGGTTGGGCGAAACCAGTCCGGTTCGTCTGCACCTCATGGAAACGGCTCAGCACATGCGGGTCTTGGTCATGGGTTTGGTGCTACTGACGGTAATGCGTTTCCACCCCGAGGGAATTCTACCCGAGGTGGTCAAGCGCGAAGAGGGCGACTAAGCGTCTGGCATGATGTAATCTGCTGCGATAGTTTTGTTAAAATTTTTTAAGAAGGGGAGTACCAATGAAAAAAACTTTACTGGCAACCGCCATAGTGGCGGCCATGACCACTTCGGCGTTGGCCGGAGAGGAAGTCAAAGTGGGAGTTATTTTGGGCTTTACCGGTCCCATTGAATCCCTGACGCCGGACATGGCGGCTTCGGCCGAATTGGCTTTCAAGGAAGCTTCCGCTTCGGGACAACTGCTGGGTGGTAAGACCATCAAGCCGATCCGTAAAGATTCGACCTGTATCGATGCCGCTGTGGCCACGGCCAACGCCGAGGCCCTGATTACCGCCGAAGGTGTTGCCGCCATTTTTGGCGCGGACTGCTCAGGCGTGACCGGCGCCATCGCCAACAACGTCGCCGTTCCCAATGGGGTTGTCATGATTTCGCCGTCAGCTACCTCGCCGGGGCTGTCCACTATTAAGGACAACGGTTTCTTTTTCCGTACAGCGCCGTCCGATGCCCGTCAGGGACAAGTGCTGGCCAGTGTTCTGCAAAGACGCGGGATTAAGGATGTTGCCGTCACATTCACCAACAACGATTATGGCAAAGGCTTAGCCAATTCCTTCGCTAACGCCTTTAAGGCGGTCGGCGGCAAGGTCAGCATTTCAGCGGCCCATGAAGACGGTAAGGCCGATTATTCAGCCGAAGTCGGCGCGCTGGCAGCGACCGGCTCGAAGTATCTCGCCGTGTTCGGCTATTTGGATCAAGGGGGCAAAGGTATTATCCAAGCCTCCATAGACGCCGGCGCCTTTTCCGACTTTATTCTCGCGGACGGCATGATTGGTGAAAGTCTGACCAAGCACTTCGGCAAGGATTTGAACGGCGCCATTGGCACCGTTCCGGGAGGCAAGACCGAAGGGGCTCAGGTTTTTGCCACCATGGCCGATAAATCCGGTATTAAGAAGGATGGGCCATACGTTGGCGAATCCTATGATGCGGGTGCCTTGCTGGCCCTTGCCATGCAAGCGGCTGGTAGCGCCAATCGCAGCGGTATTCAAACCAATTTGATGAAGATTGCCAATGCCCCCGGCACGAAGATCGGGCCCGGCGAGATCGCCAAGGGGCTGAAGGTTCTGGCTTCCGGCGGTGATGTCGACTACGTCGGCGCGACCAATGTCGAATTTAACAAGGTCGGCGAGGTGTTGGGTTCATTCAAGGAGCTCGAGGTCAAGAACGGCAAATTCGAGACTATCAAGATCCACTAATCAAACGACAATCGGCTAACGAATAGGACGGGAGGCGGGCGACCGCCTCCCGGTTTTTTGTATATCTGGGGTTTTCACCTACTAGGTTGGATTGACGCTAGCTGTTGGGCTGAGACCCTGCCGATATCTTCAGTGAGATTTTACGGCATGCGTATATTTTATGTATTTTGTTTGCGGTTTGACCGGGGGTTCCTATCAGGCTCTCAACATCCGGCTTTTTATCATCATTCAGCCCACTTTCATTCGTGCATTCTTTCTGCTCTTGCTGAGAGAGATCAAGGCAATGGAAGACCTGATCTAGTACTATGATCCGAAATGAGCGAGGACATAACCCGTGAGAGAGCGACTGTTGACCATCACCGAAGCTGCCCAGCAATTGTCCGCCGGTGAAACCACCAGCCGTAATCTTGTCGAGACCTGTCTGGCCCGCGCCGCGGACGACATTGGTGAGGGTGCTCGTGTTTACTTGACGACCTATGCGGATCGGGCACGCGCGGATGCCGATCATGTGGACCAGATGCGCGCAAACGGCTGGGCAGTCCCAACGTTTGCCGGCGTACCCATCTCCATCAAAGATCTGTTCGACGTGGCAGGTGAAGTTACTCGCGCCGGTTCGAAGGTTTTCGACGCGGACCAACCGGCAATAGACGACGCTCCGGCCATCCAACGTCTTCGGGCGGCCGGTTTTATCATCATAGGCAAGACCAATATGACCGAATTTGCCTATTCGGGGCTTGGCATGAACGCGCATTTTGGCACTCCCTTGAGCCCTTATGACCGGGCAACGGGCCGAATTCCGGGAGGATCGTCGTCGGGCGGAGCGGTTTCGGTGGCTGACGGCATGGCGATCGCGACCATCGGAACAGATACGGGGGGATCGTGCCGCATCCCAGCGGCCTTCTGCGGCATTGTTGGTTTCAAGCCAACGTCGACGCGCGTTCCCAAAGAGGGTGCCGTACCCCTGTCGAAGACCATGGATTCAATCGGTCCTTTGGCCAATTCCGTTTCGTGCTGCGCGCTATTGGACTCAGTGCTGGTCGGAAATGGTGGGGAGAATGTGACGAAACGTGCCAACGACACCATTCGGATCGGTGTTATCGACAACTATGTCACCAACGGGATGGAAACGGCGGTTGGCGTGGCGATAGATGCGGCGTTGTCACGGTTGAGTGCCGCCGGCGTTGGCGTCGATCATCTGACCATTCCCGAGCTCGAAGATCTGCCGCATATCAACCGCATGGGCGGTATTGTGGGCGCCGAGGCTTATGCCTTCCATAAACCCTATGCGGAAACCCGCGCCCATCTATATGACCCGTGGGTCTTCAGCCGATTTGATGCTGGCAAAGCCCAATCGGCTGCCGATTTTATTGAAGTGATCGAAACGCGCGCCCAGGTGCGGGTGGCTGTTGCAAACCGGGTCCAAGGATTTGACGCTCTCGCTTTGCCGACCGTCGCGATCACGCCGCCAGCCCTCGCGGACCTGGCAGACCCGGATGTTTCGAACGCAACCAATCAGATGACCCTTCGCAACACGGCCGTTGGCAATTTCCTGGATCGGCCGTCCATTTCGATCCCCTGTCACGCCTCAGACGCGACGCCTGTCGGTTTTATGCTTATGGAGCATACAGATGCCGACCGGGTGCTGATTCACGTGGCCGCGGGTCTCGAAAATTTGATCCGAGGACGTTAGCGAAGTCCGTCTTCACCTTTCACGTCCGCGCTGGCTAACCCACCCATGCGATGATGGATGCGGGGCCCGCGGCTCATGGCCAGCGCGAACAGAAGTTCTCCGGCCCTCGGTGCATCGGGAATGCCAACTTCCATGGCGTCAAAGTGACTGCGTACATAGGCGGCGTTGATGTGCCCCAGAGGAACGTCAACACGGGTCCCCGGGCCGCCGACTTTCATGGCGGAGGGGACTATGGCCTTGGCCTCGCCGAGGCGCTCACGCATGGCGTATCCGCCGGGAACGTGCCAAAGCGCCGTATGTTCTAATTCTCCACCTTCGCCAGCCATGGCGGCCTTGCCATAGCCGTCGATACCGGCCGAACCACCTATGGTGTCGATAAGCATATCCGTCATGGTTAGGCCTAACGGCTTAAGGTCGTCCATGGCGCTTTGTAGGTCTTCGGCATAGACGCCCGCGAACGGGTTCTGGACGATGGCAACGACCGCCGCACGGCGGCGGGGTTTGGCCGGGGTCGGGCCGTTCTCGTGATGAATGTCCTCCACGAAGGTCATGGTCTTTCGGAGGGTAAAGTCAGGCATTGAGCAAATTCCTTTCCGGAAAAGCGATCTGATCCGCCACGCCGACGTGCCGGGAGTGAGATTGTAAGGTGAGAAGTGCACCGGCGATCCGGTCTGCATTTAAGGCGCCTTGCGCAAATTCCATACCGGCATCCAGGGCCGCATCCACATCCGTCTCGGGTAGGTGGCCGACATCGGTGGTCACGGGACGATCATTTAGGTCGCTATCGGGTGATAGGTCGGACGCCGGTGTACGCGTTATCGCGGGATGTCCGGGCAGGTCAACGGCGTTGGCGATCAAGGTCGCTGCCACGTCCGCGGCGGCCGCATTTGATGCGACGACGCTGACCGAATCAGCGATCCCCAGTGAGTGCGAACGTCCTTGCCAGCCCGATGTGGCGACACCCCGGCAGGGATCATCCGCAGCGACCCGGATATGGCCAGGGATGGGCGCAGCGATGAGCGCGTCAATATGTGCATCGCCCTCCAGATGGAAGGCGGTGTCTCCGCCGTTGTTCACGTAGCCTTTGTCGAAGGTGGTTGCGCCGGCCATGGCGGCCAAAATCTCATCGGCGACAGCGCCTGCAACGGCGGCCATGGGGGTTACGAATATGTCCGCGGCGTAGGGTGTGACGGCGTACTGCATTCGTCTGGCGGTGGGACTTTTGAACGCCGTGGTTGCGTTTGCTTTTGTCCGCAGCGTAGGCAGCTCGTCCACCAACTCCTGCAGGATCGTTTGAAAGCGTCCGGTTGCCGCCGCGTAGGCGTCGGCGCGGTTCTGGCCCCAGACCTCAATGATCAGGTCAATGGGGCCATGATGGAGGTGCAGCCGTCGGCCATCGGTTAATAGGGATGATTGTGGTGCGTGCACACTAGGCGTCCGCGGCAACCGCAAATCCGCTTCCCGCTGGCGGTGCTACCGCCCGGGACCCGTCCCCATACTCACCGCCATTTTCCAAGATGTCGGTGACGGACCGGACCACACCGTCGTGGCCGCCGAGCAAACGGTAGTCCTCGCGCGCGACGGTGAATTCCAGGGGTGCGACGATAGCTGGGGTGGGAACGTAACCGAACGAGTTATCCGGCGTCTTCGTTACGTCCACCATGATTGTGATACCGCCGCCGGGCCAGACGTAAGTGGGGGCGCCGCCAACGGTTACTTGCGTCTTAAAGGCTTGAACGGAGCGGGTCAGTTTTACCGGATTTTTCGTGACACCGGCGCGCAGTGATCCACCCGCGCCGCCCATGAATAACACTGTGCATCGTGCGGGCTCGCAATTCTCGGCGATTAGTTCAACCGTGGATTCCAACTGCTCGGGCAAGGGCATTGGCTGAGCCACCAGGTCATCGTTGAGAACGTAGTAGCCGGATTGCTCGCCGGTGGTCGACACCATTAGCATGGTCAAACCCGGCCGCGCGCCTTTTTTAGGGTTCCACTTGTCGAGAATGACGCGGGGGTCATCGATATCCGTCCCACCCCAGCCAAGTCCAGGCTCGGCCACCTGGAAATATCGGCCAGGGGTGGATTTACGCCCCTTGATGCGAATTCCCGTGTCCGGCCAATCCAGAACCTTACCGGCTTGGTGTTCGGAAACGACGCCGGTGATGTGATCGTCGACGACCACCACTTCGTCAACCAGACCCTTCCACTGGGACGCGAACATTCCGATTGTCGCCGAGCCGCAACCAACCCGCATGAGTTCCTCGGGTTGACCGTCGACAACTGGGCCACGGCCGGCCTGGATCACGACGGATGAGCCTCCGTCGATGGTCAGTTCGACGGCCTCTTTATTACAGAGGTTCATGAGCGCGTTGCACGTCGCTAGGCCTTCCGCCTTGGACCCGCCTGTCAGGTGATTGACCCCGCCAAGGGACAGCATTTGAGAACCGTATTCGCCCGTGGAGACGTGACCGATGGCCTCGCCGTTAGCGCGCACCGTGGCGGTCTCATGGCCGATGTGACGGTCGGTGTCGATTTTCACCTTCACGCCGCAGTAAGAAAAAATAGCCTCCGAGACGACGGTGACGAAATCAGCGCTGTCGACTTCACGGCTGACGATAAATGGGGCCGGCTTGTAGTCGGGGTAGGTGGTGCCGGCGCCGATGGCGGTTACGAAGACCTCATCACCGTTCATGATACGGCCATCCCAGTCTTCCTTGATGAAAGGCACGACCTCGCCGCCAGCGGTGACGGTGCGGTCCAGGACCGTCAGCGGGTCGACGCGGATGATCTCTCCGCCTTCGTTGGCATACCGGTCGCAGGCTCCAGATTTACCATCGGCGATGTAGCACATGACTGGGCAGGCGTCGCAACGGATTTTCTCTGGTTTTGGTTGCATGGCGTCAGGCATGATGGTCCTCGGTTTTCTGGATTGCGGCCCGCACGCGGTGCGGTAGCGCCGGCACGCGTGTCAAGCGCGCGCCAGTAGCATGCCGGATGGCGTTCAGGATGGCTGGCGCCGTCGGGATTAACACATGCTCACCCAGGCCTTTGGCACCCATGGGGCCTTCGGGGTCAGTTTTCTCGATGAGGATAGACTGAATTTCGGGCATGTCGCCCACCGTCGGGATCAGGTAGTTGTGCAGGTCTTCGGTCTTTTGAGGGAGGTATTCCTCCATAAGTGCCATGCCGAGGCCCTGGGCAATACCCCCCTCGATCTGACCTTCCGCCAACAGCGGGTTGATGGCGCGGCCGACATCGTGCGCGGCAGTAATGCGGATCACCTTGATCGTTCCCAAACGGCGATCCACCTCCACCTCTGCCAGATGGGCACCGTAACCGTACACGGCATACGGTTTGCCCTGACCGTTCTCGTCTAGGGGCGTTGTGGGCGGGTCATAGGTTTCTTCCGCCGACAAAACATAGCCATGGGTGTTGGTAGGCAGGCTCGTCAGGTCGATGACATGACTAGCGTCCTCGTGGGTGATGATCAATCGGTCGCCATCCAGCTGTAGGTCCGAGTTTGGACCCATGTTAGATTGACGCAAGATCGTCTCCCTAAGGGCGCGGCCGGCCATGGCGGCGGCGTTACCCGTGACCACGGTCTGGCGTGATCCCGATGTCTTGCCACAGTCCGGCGTCAAGGCGGTGTCGCCGCCCACGTAAGTAAATTTCTCAAGGCTAATGCCCAAAGCGTCGGCACAAATTTGCGGAATGACTGTGTTGGACCCCTGACCGATATCTACTGCGCCTTGATGTAGGACCAAGCGTCCGTCCGCTGTGATGCCCAAGCGAATGGTCGACGGGTTGGACATGGCCGTGTTGCCACATCCATACCAGCATGAAGCCACACCAACGCCACGCTTTAACGTTTCAGCCCCGGCATTGAAGGCTTTGGCTTCCGCCAAGGCGTCATGCCAACGCGGCACCAGCGCGTCCAGGCACTCACCGATGCCGACGCTTTCCATCACTTGGCCGCAGACGGATGTGTCACCGTCTTTCAAGGCATTCTTTCGCCGAAACTCAAGCCGATCCTGACCTGCCATATCCGCAAGATCATCGTACAATATTTCTTGAATCAACGCTCCTTGCGGCACGCCAAACCCGCGAAAGGCGCCGGAGACCGGACCATTAGTGTGGATAGCGCGTCCCACGGCCCGGTAATTCGGTGTCCGGTAGGGGCCAGAGGCATGGATGGGTACACGATTGGCCACTGTTGGTCCCCAACTTGCGTAAGCACCGGTATTGAAATCACCGTCAAAGACCATGCCAACGATTTTTCCTACGGCATCAATTCCAGCGCGGGCGCGCATACGTGCGGGATGCCGTTTGGTCGACGTCTGAAGCGATTCACTGCGGGTAAACACCATCTGACAGGGCTTGCCCGTTTTCAGTACGGCTAAGCCCAACAGCGGTTGTAGGGTGACGTCGAGTTTTGAGCCAAAGCCTCCGCCCGTGGCCGCTGGTATGATCCGAACCGCATCAACGTCCAGGCCGAGCACATTGGCTACGTCGTCGCGGTTCATATAGGGGGCCTGCGTGCAGACCTGGATTACCAAGGTATTGCCGTCCATCCACGCCGCTCCAGCTTCCGGTTCGATATATGCATGTTCCACGTAGGCTGTTTCGAATATGCCTTCTGCCACATGGACAGCGTTGGCCAGTGCGGCATCGGCATCACCGGTAACGACGTGGCCGGCAGTCAGTTGATTTCCGATGATATTTTCGTGTACCGCCGCGCCCTTGGTCGCGGTTGCCAGATCAACGGTCGCTGTCTCAGGCATCCAGTCCACAGGAAAATCGGACAAATCCAAAGTGGCCATCATGTCGGCGTCGCCAACGACGATGGCCACGGCTTCGCCCCGGAACCGAACCTTGCCCTCGGCCAAGGCGGGTTGATCGGCGAAGGGCGGGATCACGCCGAAGCAATTGGATCCAGTAATGTCGGCGGCCGTACAAATAGTTTCAACGCCAGGTCGATCCGCAATCCATGCCTCCAGGTCGCCAAAGCTGAATTTGGCGCGCGCAAAGGGGGAGCGGATCGCGCGGACCCGGAGTGCGTTGGCTGGAATCTGGTCGGCACCAAACAATTCACCGCCGTCCACCTTGGCGCGTCCATCTAAACGACGAAGGCGTTGACCGATTGCTCCGCCAGCGGCCGGCAGGGGCTGGCAGCTTTCAGGGCTGTGCGCGTCGCAGACGGCATCGATAATCTTTTGGTATCCTGTACAGCGGCACAATACGCCGCCTAGGGCCTCTCTCGCTTCGTCACGGCTAGGCTGAGGAGTAATGGCTAGCAGTGCTGTGGCCGCCATCAACATGCCGGGCGTGCAGATACCGCATTGGGTGGCGCCGTGGCGGAGGAACGATGCTTGTAGGGCATTGAGGTTCCCATCGTTGGCGAGGCCTTCGACGGTAATTACGTCACTGTTTTCGACCTGAGCCAGCGGGGTCAGGCAGGCGCATACGGGCGCACCGTCCAATAGCACGGTGCACGCCCCGCAATCGCCGGCATCGCAGCCCACCTTGGTGCCAGTCAGCCCGAGTTCATCGCGCAAGGTTTCGCTGAGGCGGAGTGCCGGTGATGACAGGAATGTCACGCCGCGACCGTTGACCGTTGCTGCCAGGGGAATCTCGTTGTTTTTCATGCCGCCGCCTCATGATCTTCCGTAAGGAGTGGCCGCAATGTCCGGCGGACCAATTCAGCCGCTGCTGTTAGACGATAATTGGCGTCGGATCTAATGTCATCGATGGGCGCAAGGGCCACGGTGACCATGGTATCAGATATCTCCGAAAGGGTATCCGCCTGGACTGACTGACCGATCAGCGCCGCCTCGACTTTGGCAAGCCGGACTGCCACGGCGCTACACGCACCAACTGAAACGGCCGCCTGCACAATGGTACCGTCGTTGACCGCGACGCGCGCCGCGACCAT
>CAJWVP010000024.1 GCA_913048145.1 uncultured Rhodospirillaceae bacterium | reverse complement strand
CCCGACTTTAATCTTCACAGCGTTGAAGCCGGCATCCAGATAGCTTTGGGTATTGGCGAGGAGTTTTTGCAGCGGGAAGTTCAGGTCGATCGCGCCGCAATAGGCCCTGCATCGATCCGACGTACCGCCTGCCATTTTCCAAAGAGGTTCGCCTATCTGTTTGCCGCGAATGTCCCAAAGTGCGATATCCAAAGCCGAGATGGCGAACGACGCTATACCACCCCGGCCCACGTAATGAATGTGCCATTGCAGCTCTTCATAAGTTTCTTCGACAGCAGTAGATTTGCGGCCGATTAGAAACGGCCCCAGGTCCTGACGGATCATGGCCAGGATGGCCTGGCCGCCGCGTCCGCCCGTGTAGGTGTACCCCGTGCCTTCCGTCCCATCGTTCAATTGGATCGTCGCGGTCACCAGCTCAAAATGCGTGTGGTCACCATGTTTGGCGTCGGAAAGCACTTCGGCCAAGGGCACGGCGAACAGACGCGCTTCGACGGATTGGATGGTCGGCATACGGGATTTCCTCTTCGAAAGTCATTGAACATGGACGTTTCTTATTGTCGCTGGATGGTGTGTAGTATGGTTCACATTATCATAATCAGATCAAATCGATCAGGGGGGGGCGCCATGGCGACTGTCAATCTCAAACGACTTTTCGCGTCCGACAATCTGAAGGTCGGCCATTCCATCTTCGAGTTCAATTCGCCGGGTGTCGGCCAGATCATCGCGTCGGCGGGCTGCGATTTCGTATTTCTGGATATGGAGCATTCGGGTTTTGGAATTTCGGAAACCAAGCGCGCTATTGCTGGGCTCCGGGTCGGCGGTATTCCTGCCCTTGTCCGTCCTCCATCTAAGGAGTACCACCATATCGCCCGAGCGTTGGACATTGGTGCTGATGGCCTAGTCCTGCCCATGGTCGCCTCGAAGGAGGAGGCTGAGTACATCATCGACTGCATGAAATATCCGCCGGAAGGTAGCCGAGGCGTGGCGTTGGCCATTGCCCATGACCACTATCAACCCGGCGACCCGGCCGAGGTCTTAGCCGCTACCAATCGCCGCACCGCCTGCGTTACCCTTATTGAGACCGAGGAAGGGATCAAAAACATTGACGCCATCGCCGCGGTTAAGGGCGTTGATTGCCTGTGGATTGGGCACTTCGATTTGAGTTGCTCGCTGGGTATCAATGGGCAATTTGACCATCCTGAATTTCTCAAGGCCTGTCGCGCCGTCGAAAGGGCCGCGAAGAAACATGGTAAGGCCTTGGGGCGTTTAGCTGGCGACCCAGCCGGTTGCATTGCCCTCTACAAGAAGGGCTACGATGTGTTGTGCTATGCCGGTGATCTGTGGGTCTATCAGCAGGCTCTGATCGAGGGTATAACGGCCATTCGTGCAGGCTGTAAGCCACGGCGCGGCGCCAAGGGAGATAATAAGAAATGAGTGCGTTCCGCATAGCCTTGTCCGGGGACTTCAACAAGTCGGACGGATCGCCCGCCTATCCCATGTTCGACCTTTCGCCCCTTGAGAACGCCGCCGACGTCGAGGTCGCCTACGTGGATCCCGTTGATGGCCGAATGACCGCCGCTTCGCTCGCCGACTTCGACGCGCTGATCCTGTTGACGCCAATCTTTGATGCCGACAGTATTCCGCAAGATGGCCGCCTGACGATCGTCGCGCGGTTCGGCGTCGGCTATGATACCGTTGACGTGGACGCGTGTACGAAGGCCGGTATCGGGGTCTGCATTACTCCCGACGGCGTCCGCCGCCCGGTAGCCGTCACCATCATGACCTTTGTCCTGGCCCTGGCTGGTAGGCTATTCGACAAAGATCGCTTAACCCGCGAGGGCCCTGCGGGATTTGCGAAGCGTTCAGACTACATGGGTCTGGGTCTGGTGGGACGTACCCTGGGATCGATTGGCATCGGTAATATCGGGGCCGAAGCCTTCCGCATGGCGGCGCCCTTCGAGATGCGTCACATAGCCCATGACCCGTATTGTAACCCCGCCACTGCGGCGGAAATCGGTGTCGAACTGGTCGATCTGGAGACGGTCTTCGCCGAGAGCGATTTCCTATGCGTTAATACGCCGCTAACCGAGGCGACCCGGCATATCGTCAATGCGAAAAGCTTGGCTCTGATGAAACCAACGGCTTATCTGATTAACACTTCGCGCGGGCCGACCGTTGATCAGGCAGCGCTTCTAGCGGCGCTAACGGACGGGACTATCGCCGGGGCCGGTCTTGATGTGCTAGATCCGGAACCACCGTCCGTCGACGATCCTATTCTAAAACTCGATAACGTCATCCTCACGCCCCACGCCTTGTGCTGGACCGATCAATGCTTCGCCGGTATCGGAGCATCGGACGTGGAACAGGTGTTGATGATCAAGAATGGTCAGGTGCCGCCGCATCTCGTCGACAAGGGGGTTGCAGCGTCGTCGGCCTTTCAGGCGCGATTGAAAGCGTACGCGGCAGGGTAAGCCGTAAACTTCTTCTTGCCGTCGCATCTCGTTGAGGAAGTGCAGAACCTTCGTCAGATTGGGCGCAGTGGCCGCCTGCAATGCAATCTCAAGGATTTCATTCAGACCCCGACCAGCGGCTATCAGGATCGCTGTTAAAGATCGTTGGCCGTGGTCATCTTGACCGTTGCGTCTGCGCGTGCCGGGACGTCCGGGTTGAGCGTCGTGCCCAGGCCGGGCCCGTCGGGAGCGGTGATGCGTCCATTCGCAATCGGAGGGAGCTCTGTCACCAGGTCCTGATACCAACCATAATAAAAGGCGCGGACCATCTCTTGGATAAAAACGTTGGGCGCGTGCATGGTCATGTGTACCGATGCGGTCAACGCGATCGGCCCCGTGCAATCATGGCCCGTAAAGGGCGCGCCGAAGGTATCGGCCAAGGCGGCGACTTTGCGCGCCTCCGTCAGCCCACCGCCCCAGACGATGTCCATGATCGCTAGGCTTACGCCCTGTTCCAAAAGGTCGCGGAACTGCGCCTTGCCGCCCAAAAGCTCGCCAACGGCGATGGGTGTGTGGGTGGACGCGACCACCTCGCCCACCTTTTCCAACTCGTCCATGAACACCGGGTCCTCAACCCAGGTGAGATCGAAGTCTTCCAGGGCACTGGCAATGCGCTTTGCCATGGGGACGTTCCACATGGAGTGCAGCTCGGCCATGATCTCCATCTTGTCGCCGACGGCGCTCCTGATTTTCTCAAAGGGCTCCAGTGCTGTCTTCAGATCGTCATTGGAGATGTATTGGCCGCCCGAAACTTCGGCCGCGAAATCAAAGGGCCAAATCTTCATGCCGTTGATGCCCATCTCCAGGAGCGAGTGGGCCAGTTCGTCAGCATTATTGAGAAAGCCCTCCAAATCCTCGTAGGGGCCGGGCGAATTTTGCAGGTTAAGGCCGTAGTTGTCGGTTACCTGGGCGGGCGCCTTGCGCACGTACTGGTAGCCGGCGCATGTGTTGTAGATGCGCACTTCGTCCCGTGTCGCTCCACCCAGCGCCTGATAAATTGGCTGATTGATGGCCTGGCCGAAGATGTCCCAAAGTGCCACGTCGATAGCGGACGCGGCGCGCATTTCCACGCCAGATCCGCCGCGCCCTGCGTAGGGCAGAAGCTTCGCGTGATGGCGTTCGATCTGTAACGGGTCTTTGCCAATCAGGTAAGGTGCGATGAAATTGTGCACCTGTGCCGCTACGGCGGGCGCGCCAAAAAAGGTCTCGCCCAAGCCGACCAGGCCGTCGTCCGTATGGACTTGAACCCAGGTTAGATTGGGAAATTCTTCAACCAGGATGGTCTCAACGGCGGTGATTTTCATAATAGCCCCTTTTGGCGACCGGTTCGATCCATCTAAGCAGTAGGCGGTTTACCCGGCAATGCTTTCAAGAGAAGGAGGGCGTGTGTCTGCATCGACGCGTTTTTCCTTCTCCTGTCTCGGATGGGGCTCCATTACTGAACTCCGAAATGCTGGTCCTGTTCTCCCCGCAGGCGTGCGAGGACGGTTCCCATGTTCATCTCCAGCATTCCCGCTGTGACCAATGTGCCGGCCTGCACGTCTTTGCGTAGCCGCGCGCCCGTTGCCAGGTAGTAGGGACAGGGATTGGCGGCTGCGAAGCGGACGGCGGGGATCAGTTCGGGTTTCAGGCCCGCCACTTCGTGGTGGTGTGCGTCCGTGATTGTAAGCCTCTCCCCGGCAGCGAAATCTCGGTTTGTTCGCGCCACCAAATCGACCACGGGTTTGGGATCGGTAGCGCCAGTGGGGATGCCCAACAGCCCCGCCGCCAGGATGGTGATCGGCGCCTCGATGCCCAGCAGGTGCTGCGGGTTGTAGAGAACGGCGACGCCCGCATCTTCGGCGACGATATGCCCCTTCTCGCGAAGTAAGTCCCAGGTCTTGTCATCGTGACCATTGACCAGGATGAAAACGCCGCCGGCGAAACTAGCCTCGTCGGCGCGGCGCAGACAGTTAAACACGTCGATGCGGCGATCTCCGGCTAGAAGTCCACCTTCGGCACTCCGCTTAAAGGCTTCGGCCAGTTCGGTTGGCCGCAAGATCGGCGTATGGAACTCGGGTCGGTCGGGGGTGAAGCCTGAGGCGTTGACGACGACGCCCATCTCACAGAAGTCGGGGACCGTGCGGGTCGGCAAGCCAAGGTTCGCTGCGCGGGCCTCCCGGGCGTCAGTCAGTTCCTGCCAGGACATATCGTTGCGCTCCCACAGGGGGGTCAGACCGGAGTTCGAGTGACGTTGGTTTCTCCAGGTGAGTGAATCATCAGGACCGAGGACGAAATCGTACTCACTGGATTTGCCGGCGGCGCGTACATCCAGGCCGATGGTTTTGGCCCAGCTCATGAGCCCGATCAGCAGGCTCGGCTGGTCGCCTTCAACTTCCGTATAGACCAAGCCCTTCGCGCTGGCCCTCGCGTGCAGGATGGGCCCGGCCACGACGGCGGCCTCTTTGGAAACCATGACCAAATGCTGGCCGCGATCAATGGCCTGTTCGCCAACTGCCGCGGCGGCTTCGGGATTGCCGGTGGCTTCAACCAGAACGTCCAATTGAATGTCGTCCGCGTCATCCATGTCTTGTACTATGGCCATGTCCGCAGCGTCCGCGCCGGCAGCGGCTACCGCCGCCGCCATGCGCGCCGGATCCCGGTCGCAAATCAGCGCGATCTTCAAGTTGGGCACGTGTTCCGCTTGGGCAAGCAGACTTGCACCAAAATCTCCAATGCCGACGAGGCCGCAACGCACGACCTTGTTACCGGTCTTCGCAAACAAAGCGTCGAAGTTCATCTTAACGTTCCGTTCGGTCTTGTTTTTATCATTGCCGCCGTCCTATGACAGGACAGTTCTGAAAGCATTAAGAGACAAGCCATGAAACGACTGCAAGGAAAAGTCGCCTTAATCACTGGCGCATCGTCGGGGATTGGGCGGGCCAGCGCCAAGCTGTTCGCCGATGAGGGCGCGACGCTCGGCCTCATGGATATCAAGACCGACGAGGGTGAGCAGATCGCTGCCGAGATTACAGCCGCGGGCGGAATGGCGAAGTTTCTCAACGTTGACGTCACCGACGGCGGTCGGATCGAAACTGCCGTGGAGACCTTCGCCACCGACTTTGGCGGTATTGACATTTTGTACAATAACGCCGGTGGGGCGACACCCCGGGACGATCATCTTTTGAACATGCCCCTGGATGAATTCGACGCGGCTATCGCGCTTAACCTGTTTGGGCCCTTTGCAGCATGCCGATCCGTAATCCCGCACATGGCGATGAGAGGCGGTGGCTCCATCATTAACACGGCCTCCATCCGCTCAATGATTGGGACCGTGGGCGCCGACGGCTACACCTCGGCCAAGGGCGGGATTGTCACGCTGACCATGGCCCTGGCTGTGCAATGCGCGCCGAAGGGGATCCGCGTCAACGCCATCGCGCCGGGCGCGGTAATGACCGAACGAGTCAAGGCGCTGATGTCGGCGGGAAATGATTCAGGCCCAGACCAGGCAATGATAGACAAGCACCTTCTGGGTCTGGGCGAGCCGGAGATGGTCGCGCCCGCGGCCCTGTTTTTTGCTTGCGAAGATTCGCGTTGGGTTACGGGCCAGATTTTGCCCGTGGACGGCGGCGCGTCGATGAATTAGACCCAGTGGCTCGTTTTCAATCACAATTTTCTAAGGAATTTCCGTAATGGCCCCAGCACCCTATCTATTCATCGCCTCCATGGATGTGGAGCCAGAGAAATTGGATTTATTCAACGAGGTGTATGATACCGAACATGTCCCCATGCTGATGAAAGTTCCAGGCGTGGTAGAGATCACGCGGCTCACCAAGGAAACTTTGAAACTTAGTATGGCCGGCGAGATCAAGGAGATCGATTTTCCCGAGGAGCCCAACTTCGCCGCTTACTACTGGATTGAAAACCCAGAGGTGCTGACGTCTAGCGCCTGGGCAGAGGCCATCGAAGAAGGCCGTTGGCCCCGGGAGGTTCGACCTTTTACCAAAAACCGCCGCCATATTCTCCGCAAAGTAATGGAGACGGGCGCTTAGGTCCCAGGGGCAACGGTCATTCCCGCTTCAACCACTACGGCTCGTATGGCCACAGGCAGCTCCATCACTTTGTTGGCTGCGCTCAGTTTTTTTTGGGGTACCAACTGGCCGTTCATGAAAATTGCGCTCTCGGAAATCCCCGTTTGGTGGTTCCGTACCTTATGCTTGTTCGGCGGCGGGTTCAGCTTGCTCGCCATCTCTTACTTCTCGGGGCAGCGGGTCCGGTTGACGGTATGGGAGGTGCCACGGCTTGTGCTGTGTGCCTTCTTTGGTGTTTTGGGCTGGCATTTGTTCTCTGCCTACGGCGTTTCCCAGATGCCAGCGGGGCGGGCCTCGATCATCGCTTTCACCATGCCTGTCTGGGCTGCCGTTTTGGCGAGAATTATCCTAGGAGAGCCTCTGACCAAGCTGAAATTGATTTCCTTGGCCCTCGGCATATCTGGATTGGCTATTTTGATCGGTCCCGATCTGATGGACCTGCAAGCCGCACCTATGGGAACCCTTTTAATGTTATGCGCGGCGCTGACATGGGGTACGGGGACGGTATTCTTCAAGAAGTTCCAATGGTCTGCGTCAACTACAGCATTGACCGGGTGGCAACTCTCCCTCGCGGGCGTTCCCATTGCCATCGGTGCCTTCTTTTTTCAGCCCCCGCCAGATTGGTCGCAGATCAGCAACCAGGCCTATTTCTCTCTAGCTTATGTTCTGGCCTTGCCGATGATTTTTTGCCAATGGGCCTACTTGCGCTCGGTTCGCACCTTTCCCGCGAGTCTGGCTGCCATTTCTACCTTAGGCGTGCCCGTGATCGGCACGTATTCCAGCGCGCTTATCTTGGACGAGCCCGTTGGTTTCCAGGAGTTTGGCGCTCTTGTGTTGGTCTGCATGGCGCTGGCAACTGTCTTGGTGATTCCTGCCCTCAAGGGACGAAGTAATAGCTAGCCGACCTTTTGTTCCCTAGAGATGTTGTTGCGATCCTTGCGCCAAACCTAATGAAAACCGGCAATGGCGCAGCTAAAGCACTCGATGCCACTATAACGGTTTGCACTTCCAAGACCGTCAGGTTCTTGGAAGGGGACAATTGGCTCATGAGGAAGTGCGGAGCGACCTCGTGGATGTAGGTTTCGCCACTGGTCAAGTATGCAAATATCGCCATTTGGTATCGAGGTCACTTAATGGGCGTGCCCGATTTTTAGGTCGTTGGACGCTTTGTCTTCGCCGCGTACGAGATAGAGCGCGCGTTGGGTGAAATCAACGACGCCGGACTTGGCGCCCAGCTGATTGCCCAGGTTCCGGTCGAAGTGAGAGGTCGCCGGCATAAACCGGAGCACGTAGCCGGCCCGGCGTCGGTCCGAAGTGTTGTGGCGCGAACCGTGCACCATATTGATGTCGTGGAAGGACATCTGGCCAGGCTTTAGAATGATATCGGCGGCGTCCGCTTCATCGTACTGGTCTGTGTCCAGTTCCTGATTGAGGGTCAGGTCCTTTGCCGTGTTGGTGTGGTGCTTCAGCAAGTGTGATCCCTTGTGGCTGCCGGGGATCACGCGCATGCAGCCGTTTTCCTCGCCGACTTCGTCAATGGCGATCCAGGCCGAGCAACTGGCCAGGGGACGGATCGGCCAGTACTGGCCGTCCTGATGCCAAGGGGTGGCCTTACCCGTGTGGGCGGGCTTGCCAAAGACGGTCGTGCCCCAGAGTATGATGTCTTCGCCGATGAGGTCGGCGACCATCTCCAGGATGTCGGCGTGGCAGGCGAATTTGAGCCATTTATGTGGGTTAGACGCCACCATGCCCTGGGGATTATTCTGCGGCGCGTGCGGCACGAATAGAGAGTCCGCCGTCATTTCAGGGTTGGCTTCCAAGAGCTGGTCTAATTCTGCCCGCATCTCATCGACCACCGCCATGGGCAATCGGTAGTCGGGGATCACGTAGCCTTCATCTTGGTAGCGTTTGATTTCCGCGTCGCTCAGCATGTTCGGTTCCTCCGTTGCCGATGCATAGTATATTGTGATCCCCCTGGTTTGAAAAAAGTTTTGCCGAAACGGCGGCACTGCTAGTGTGCCGCCAACATTAGTTAATAGAGATACGGAGAGCTATGAGCGACGATCAACGATATGATGTCGGCACTCTCACCAATTTTGCGAACAGCCTATTTCAGGTGGCGGGCTTGGACGCCTCGCGGGCAGAAGTCTGCGCGCGGGTTTTGGTGGAGGCGGACGTGTTGGGCCATGTCACCCATGGGCTCAACCTGGCAGGACCGTATCTGAGAGAATTAGAAGCTGGTACGATGACCGCTGACGGCGATCACGAGGTGGTGCGTGATAAGGCCGCCGTGGCGGTTTGGGATGGCCGTTACCTTCCGGGCCTTTGGCTTACCCAGGCGGCGGTCGAGGCGGCAACCTTGAAGGCTCGTGATTACGGCACCGGTACGATCGTTATTCGTCGGAGCCACCATATAGGCTGTCTGGCCAGTTATCTGGAAGCCCCGGCCCGGGACGGCTTGGTATTGGAAATCAGCTGCGTCGATCCGTCCTTGGCTGCTGTGCCGGCGCACGGCGGGCTCAACGCCATATTTACGCCCGATCCCATCGCCGTGGGCATTCCTACCGGTGGCGATCCGATCATGATTGATCTGAGCGCGTCGACCACCTCCATGGGAACGGCGGCGCTTTATCGGGAGCGCGGCGACAAGCTGCCAGGCGCATGGCTGCAGGACGCGGAAGGCACAGCCTCTAACGACCCTGGGGTCCTAGTCGGAGACAATCCGGGTACGATCCTGCCGACGGGCGGCATGGATCACGGCTATAAGGGGTTTTCCTTGGCGTTGATCCTCGAAACCTTCACCCAGGGCTTGTCAGGGCTAGGACGGATCGACAATCCCACCAACTGGGGGGCGTCCGTGCAGGTCCGGGTGACGGATCCGGAATGCTTCTGCGGCGTCAATGAGTTCCGTCGGCAGGCTGCCCACCTGATAGAGCTCTGCCAGACGTCGACGCCCCGCGACGCCGCCAATCCGGTACGTTTACCGGGTCACAGTGCGCTCGCGCGCAAGCGTCAGTACGTGGCCGACGGCGTGCCCGTGGCCGAGGGGATCCTGAGCCAGCTCCGTGAATGGTCGGGGAAGCTGGGCGTTCCCATGCCTGAGGTGGAAGGCCGGCCATGAAAATCTTCATTACCGGTGCGACCGGCTACATTGGCGGATCGGTAGCCGCAACGATGAGGGATGCTGGGCATGAGGTCCTGGGACTGGTGCGTTCCAACGAGCGCGCCAACGAGGCTATCGCAGAGGGGATTAAGCCAATTATGGGCTCACTTGATGATCCTGATGTTTTGGCCCGTGCCGCGACGCGCGCCGAGGCCGTGATCAATTGCGCCAGTTCCGACCACCGTGGCGCCGTAGAGGCTATGCTGGGCGCCATGGAAGGTACCGACAAGTTGTTTGTGCACACGTCGGGCACTTCAATCGTCGGCTATCCCGACGAGGGTGAGAAACGCGATGGCGTCTATGACGAAGACACACCCTTCACCCCCTCGCCGGGCCGGGTAGAACGGGTGCGCATCAACGACGAAATCATTGAGGCTGCCCGCCGTGGTATACACACGGTGATCCTATGCCCCTGCCTGATCTATGGCGAGGGCCTGGGCGTGAACAAAGACAGTATGCAAGTGCCCTGGCTGTTGGACGTCGCCAGGAAGTTTGGCGTTGCCAAGCACATCGGGTCGGGCGGTAATATTTGGTCCAACGTGCATATACAGGACCTAGCCGCGCTATATCTCTTGGCGATGGAGAAGGCCCCGCCTGGGAGTTTTTATTTTGCTGAGAACGGTGCCAACGCGATGCGTGAGGTCTGTGCCGCCATCAACTTCATGATGGGTGTCGACGGTCTGCCCCAGTCCATGTCCATTGAAGAAGCTTCGGTCGAATGGGGCGAGGGACCGGCAAACCACACAATGGGTTCGAACAGTCGAGTGTTCGCGAAACGGGCACGCGAAGACCTGGGCTGGATGCCGAGCGCACCTTCTTTGCTGGATGAGATCACCGGCGGTTGCTACGCCGGCGGGGCCTGATCCGCCATGGCGACTAAACTCGTCACCTTTGACGTCTACATGGCGCTATTGGATATCCAAGGCAGCTTGACGCCTGTTGTCGCTAACGCCCTTGACATGGATGCGGCGGCCGCAGAGGACTTTGTTGCGGGCTGGCGGGCGGCGCAGATGACCTGCGCCGCGGCGAGCAATTCGCTGAACCTCGGTCACACTCCGTTCCGGACCTGCACTCGCATGGGCCTCGACTATTTGCTTGCGCGCAAAGGCTTGGATTTGGATGTAGCTGAACGCACGCGCCTAGTCCTGGCCTGGGACCGAATGACGCCGTGGCCGGAGGCGGTCGACCTGATTCATTCGGTGAAGGCCAAGGGTTATGCCACGGCCATCCTGTCGAACGGCGACCAGGACATGTTGGATGCCGTTGCGGGTATCTTCGAAGGTGGGTTTGATTACGTGTTATCGGCAGAAACAGCCGGCGCCTATAAGCCGCATCCGGATGTCTATGACCTGCCGAGGCGTATTCTTGGTGTGGCCACTACCGAAATTCTCCACGTGGCTGGAGCATCCGGCGATGTGCTGGGCGCACGGGCTTTCGGCATGCGCTGCTTTTGGTCGAACCGGTCGGGTGACCTTGTCCTCAATCCGAAATTCGGCGCAGATTATCAAGCGAGCGACTTGAACGGGGTGCTTGAGGTTCTATAAGCGATGCGACGTATCACGCCCATGTCCATGGTTCCAGTGCCGGGAGAGAAAGACCGCCCCACACCTTTGGCAGCAGCGGCGGCTCAAAGATTTTAAGAACTAGACGAAGCCCTTCATCATCGTCTAGTTGATCGCTTCCCTGGTCATGGTGTCTTCATCTCCATAACCGTCAGACGGGGCGGTAATACCTCACCGCATTGTCATGAAACAGCTTGAGCTGATCGTCATCGCTGATATCCGCGACGATGGTCATGAACCCGGAGTATATGGCTTCGAATCCAGCGACAAGTTTGTCGACGGGAAAGTTGGACGCGAACATGGTGCGCTCGACGCCAAATAGCTCAATCGTTCGCAGCACGACTTCACGATTTAGTTCCGCAGTCCAGGCTTCTCCTGGCACGCAAATCCCGGAGATCTTTACGGCCGTGTTGGGAACGGCTGCGAATCTCTCCATATGCGCCCGCCATGCGACCAGGCCGTCGGGCGACCGGTCCACGGGCAGTCCCGTGTGGTTGAGGATGATCGTGGTATCGGGAATATCCCGGGCCAGGTCCGCCGCTTCGTCCAGATGCCACCAAGGGGTTTGCAGGTCGAAATGCAGGCCATGCGTCGCCAAATGCGCGTAACCGGCGCGAAATGTCGGATCGGCAAGCGAGCCGGGTATGCCCGGCTGAAAGGCATCATGCGAAGGCGCGGCGACTGGCTTCTGGCGGATGCTTCGCATCAATGGGCACGTGGCTTGCCCGGCGAGCACCGCTTCGATGTCGTCGGCCATGAACCAGGCCTGGCCGATGACGGCGTGCGGGAAGCCGGTGCGCTCATGCAAATCCATGACCCAGGCCGTTTCACCGAGGGGGTCTGCCGGGTCCCACTCAGCTTCCATGTAAATGGACTTCACCACGTTGAAGCCTTCAGTGTCCCGGAGGTAGTCGGCGGGCAGGTAGTTCCGTTCCTTCAGTGCTGAATAATCCCCATAACGGAAGGGGATCTGTTCATCACCGCAGAGCCAGGGATGTCGGCCCAGGCCGAGATCCCAGAAGTGCTGGTGTGCGTCGATGATTGGGAGATCGTGATCCATGCCGTCAGTCGATGTCGCCCTGTTCGAACAACTTCAGTACCGCCGTGCCGTCTAACTCACCGCCGCCCTTGGCGATCAGCATGCGGAACAGACTGGTCGCCTGGGCCGACATGGGGGTCGGCGTCTTCAGGGTTTTCGCCAGGTCATGCAGGGTGTCGTAGTCCTTGAGGATCTGCCGGGCCCGTCCGCGCGGTTCGAAATCGCGTTCGATCATTCGCGGAAACAATAGTGGCAGCAGGTTCGACCCCGCGTGGCCGGATGCGAGGGCTTCCGGGACCTTCGTCGCGTCAATACCGCCTGCTTCGGCCAGCGCTAGGGCTTCCGCGATGATTGCGTAGTTGTTCAGGACCAGGACTTGGTTGACCATTTTCGCAACCTGTCCGGCGCCCACGTCGCCAAACACCGTGAACTTGGAAGCCAAAGTTTCCAGGACGCCTTGCGCCTTTTCTACGTCGGCGTAAGCGCCGCCGGCCATGATTGCTAATTCACCGGCCTCCGCCCCTTCGGGTCCACCTGAGACAGGGGCGTCGATCCAGCCCACTCCGCAGGCGTGCTTTAGGCGCGCGGCCATTTCCTTGGTCACGTCCACCGGAGTCGTCGAATGGTCGACCAGGACGGCGTCACGCTTCAGGCCGTGGATCGCCCCGCCGTCCGCGAAAATAGCAGACTCCAGGTCGGCAGGTGTCATTACGCAGACCAGAACCACGTCGCTGGCAATGGCAACTTCTTGTGCGTTCTGAGCCGGCGTCACGCCGTGCTGGTTAGCGAGATCATTTTTCGCCAGATCGATATCGAAGCCTGTGACAGTATAGCCTGCGCGGATCAAACACTTGGTCGCGCCCTGGCCCATGAGGCCGAGACCGATGAAGCCGACGGTCGGTTTGTCGTCGCTCACGACAGTTCTCCTATTTCGTGTCCGGCGAGGCGTTCCAGGGTTTTCAGTACACTAATGGCGTCATTGTCACCATCGCCGCCAGCGATGGTCGCGTTGTAGGTCTCCCAGGCCGCCGTCGCTTGAGGCAAAACTATGTTCAACTTTTGACAAGCTTCGATGGCTAGGTTCAAGTCCTTGCGCTGTAAGTTCGCGCGGAAGGTCGGATTGAAGTTCCGGTCGAGCATCCGCCCGCCATGATTTTCCAGGATGAACGAGCGCACCGCACCGCCAAGAAGAGCCTCGCGCACCTTCGCTGCATCGGCGCCGGCCTTGTCGGCGAACAAGAGCGCTTCGGCGACAGCGTTGACCATGACACCACCGATAATTTGGTTCGCCACTTTGCAGACCTGCCCGTCGCCGTTCCGTGTGCCGATTAGCGTTACCGTGGAGCCCATGGCGTCGAAGGTCGGCTTGGCCCGATTGAAGGCAGCTTCCGGACCGCCGACCATAATTGTCATTTTACCGGAGATGGCGCCGACCTCACCGCCGGACACGGGTGCGTCCAGATATTCGCAGCCTTGCGCGTTGATGCGCGCAGCGAATTCCACAGTGGCCTCAGGCGAAATTGAACTCATGTCGATCAACAGCTTTCCAGCCGTGAGCCCTTGGGAGATGCTGTTCTCGCCAAACAGCACGGTTTCAACGTCGGAGGTATCGGGCAACATGGTGATTATGATTTCTGTGTTGGTTGCCACGTCTTGAGCGGATGCCGCGTGGGTGGCACCGGCTGTTACAGCGTCTTTTACCGCTGCGGTGTTCAAATCGAAGACCGTCACCAGGAATTTTGCTTGCAACAGATTTTTGACCATCGGCAAACCCATGGTGCCGACCCCAATGAAACCAATGGTGTTAGGCATAGTTGAGATCCTTCCTCGTCCAGGCGCATCGCAGATTAGGGGATGAACCGTGATGACGAAATGATTTCGGAATAATTTTGAAATGTGGACGGGGCCTAAAGGGTTTTATGCTAGCTGAATTAGATTAAACTACTAATTGGGAACGGGACTGGTTCATCGAGGAATGTAAATAGACCATGCAAGAAATGAGATTTGAAGCGCCAGAAACGTTGGACGCT
This sequence comes from uncultured Rhodospirillaceae bacterium, assembly GCA_913048145.1. GTDB lineage: Bacteria > Pseudomonadota > Alphaproteobacteria > Rhodospirillales > Casp-alpha2 > UBA3470. The sequence goes on along the minus strand of CAJWVP010000024.1, from coordinate 364 downwards.
GCAGTTACCTTATTGACCAACGCGGAAGGTGAGGCCCGGGTGCTAGCCGGTGGCACGGATCTTTTGGTGCAATTACGCGCTGAGATGATCGAGCCTGCTCTCGTTGTCGATATCAAACGCATTCCCGAGATGCTAGCGATCACGCAGGCAAGCGACGGCGGCTTTAAGATAGGTGCCGCTGTGCCCTGCCAGGCGCTGGGCGAGAATATGGCGCTGAAGGCTGCGTGGCCAGGTGTTGTCGAAGGGGCGGAGTTGATTGGCTCTACTCAGATCCAGGGCCGCGCCTCCATGGGTGGCAACCTGTGTAATGCGTCGCCCGCCGCCGACAGCGTGCCCGGCATGGTCGCCGCTGGGGCTACGGTGA
>CAJWVP010000023.1 GCA_913048145.1 uncultured Rhodospirillaceae bacterium | reverse complement strand
TCGTATTTAAGCGAAGCGGTTCGCGGGGAACCGGCCGCAAGATATCGACACTGAGGCGCGCGACACGTTTCGGCGTGCCCAAGGCAACAGATTCCACGCCATACATCAATAGGGCGTTGATCGGTCCGCCATGCTGGGTAGTCATCGACCAGGGGCTGCCAGTATGAATTGATGGCGAAAAGACGCCGTCATTCATGTCGTAAAGGCCTTTGGACAACCGGGTCTCTCCACAAGGTCGTAACGGCGTTTGTTGTCGCTGTCTCCAAAGCGTCTGTCAACGCCCATAGGGTGGCGCTAGGAACTGCTTTACGCCCGCCTCACGCGCTTCTTCCACATCATTATCGTCGCTTTCGCGGCGCCGATCTCGGCGATAGCGGTATCGTTTTGCACCATGTCGGGTCCACCCCTTCCCTCAGTGCTTTCTGAAACGCCCTTGCCAAGGCCGTGATCATATTGAAAACCCGCCTCAACGCCATGCAGGAGCGAGCTCGAGACAATTCAGGAGATAACTCTGAATGTAGTTTTCTGGAACGGACACGAATCCTTTCGATGGCCTGATTTAAGTCGGCCAATACGTTTCTAATATCCGGGCGTACCGCGATGTTATGAGGGAATGAGCGCCATTTTCGACAGGTCTTCGCGGTTCAAGTCCCATTCGACGCCGGCGTCGAGGATACTTTCCCAAGCGCCCAGCGATAGCGGCAGTCCCGACTTCTGGCGGGTCTCACGGGCCTTGCGCTCCGGGTCGCCGGGTATCATCACGGGTTGGTTTGGGTCGGTCGGTCGTGCCGTCCGAACAAACTGAATATAGCCGTCAACGGCCTTCCCGAAGCCGTGCCCGTCATCCAGGGACTCGGGTTTAAGATAGATTGAAAGCATTCCGTTATGCGTCGCTCGACCGGGACCGGTGGTCCCCGATCCCGTTAGAGCACCGGCCAGAAGCTCACAGGCCAAGGCCAGCCCTGAACCTTTGTGATCACCCATGGTGAGCAGTGCCCCTGGGCCGTTACGCGGATCCGGTACCTGGCCCGGTTCCAAATCACCGTAAAGCGACAAAGGGTCCGTGCTTGGTTTGCCTCGGCCGTCGATGAGTGCACCCTCAGGCGGTGGCTTCCCGCCGCGGGCGGCGACCAGGACCTTCCCTTCGGCGACCTGGGACGTGGCGAAGTCCAAGATGAAGTCATCGCCGTCCGGATTGACGATACCGATGGTTACGGGCGCCGTCGAAATGCGCCGTTCGGCCGCACCAAAGGGCGCCACCAGCATACTTTGCGCCACATTGACGAAGTGGACGGATACAAAGCCGCGTGCACAAGCTATTTCTGCCCAATGGCCAATGCGGCCTAAATGGCCAGAGCGGCGCAGGCCAATAATTGCGGCGCCATGTTTTCCCGCCTTCTTAAGACCCAATTCCACGGCTTCGCGACCGATCATCTGACCGAAGCCGTTGTTGCCGTCCGTCAAGGCAAAGGTGTCGTTGTCCAGAACGACCTCCATGGACCGGCCAAAATTCAAAGTCCCTGCCTTGACCCAGGAGAGATAGCGGGGCACGCGCACCACCCCGTGGCTGTCATGGCCTGCCAAGTTGGCGCCTACTAGATTGGCGGCGATTGTCTCGGCCTCTTGGTTATCGGCACCAGCGGCGGAGAAAATACGGCGGATCATGGCCGTCATACCGTCCGCGGATAGGAGAACTTTGTCGGCGACGGTCATCTGGGCTCCAATGCTTCCAGGTTGAAGGTGCAATCGGGTTTTAGGACGCCGTCGAAGCAGTCCAGGATGTTCTGTGCAGCCATCATGGCCATGGCCCGCATGGCGCCCGTGGATGCAGCGCCGGCGTGTGGCGTCAGAACGACATCTTCGCGAGCCAGGAGCGGACCAAAAACAGGATCATCCGCCGGTGGCGGTTCGGTCGAAAACACATCCAGACCTGCCCCGGCGAGACGTCCGTTTTCCAAAACTTTGAGCAACGCCGCTTCGTCGACGACCCCGCCCCGCGCGCAATTGAGCAAAACGGCGCCGGGTTTCAGTTGGGAAAGCACCTCATCCGACACAAGGTGGAGGGTGCTGTCGTCCAGCGGCACATGTACACTCAGGATATCTGCGTTGGGCAGTTCGGGGCGAAAATCCTCAACCGCCTTGCAACCCAATTTATTGGCAAGAGCGTGATCAAGGGCGATATCCGCGATGGTCACGTTCATGCCGAACGCACGGGCGCGCGCTGCGACTTTCCTTCCAATGCGCCCAAACCCGACGATCAAGAGGTTCGCGCCCTCTAACTCCAGTGATAGAAGTTTGGACCGCGCACCAAAATTGTTGGCACGGACGGCCTGATCTAGATCGCGCAGCCGCCGGGTCAGGGTCAGCATCATGGCGAGGGTTAGCTCAGCCACGGACGTAGAATTCGCGCCGGCGGCGATGGCGAGGGGAATACGGCGTTGGTTGAGATGTGCTACGTCAACGTTATCGCAACCGACGCCATGGCGGGAAACCACCTGGAGGTCCTTACTCAGGGATAACAAATCGGCACTCATTTTTGCCGTTCGCACAGCAATCCCGTGAACGCCGGGGATCAGACGCGCGAGGGTCGCGGTGTCAGCGTTGTCTGCGCGGATGACCTCCAAGTCGTCGCGGGAGCTTAAAAGGTTAATGCCATCCTCGTGGATGGGTTCGGTCACCAAGACTCGTTTCATCGGTTTTCTGCTCCGGGATGGCTAATATCCAGTGAGTGTGAACCTAATGGGGCTCCCGTTGGCCATCAATCATCTCCATTTCACGCAGCTTCGCGATCTCGCTTCATTCCAATTTTTTGGCCATTGTTCAGGCAATTGGCACCATTCGCGTGTTGCCGCGCCCCTCACACCCACCTATGATGCGCGGCCTGTAAGACGTTACTAAATATACAAAAGTTGAACCAACGACGGGTGTCTCATGCTACTTCTGATGCGCAAGCGAATTGGCTCTGTCATCATCAAAGTCTTTGTTGTTTTGTTGGTCTTAGGCTTTGGCGCCTGGGGGGTGCAGGACATGCTCGGCTACCAGATGGGGGGCAGCAGCGGCGGCGTTGCCGAGGTGGGGGGCGAGGCCCTGCCGGCTCGGGCGCTTTACCAGGATGTATATTCCGAAGTGAACCGCATGCGGCAGTTCCTGGGTAATTCGTTCAATATCGAACAGGCCCAGAAGTTGGGGGTCATCGACTCGGTTCTCCAACGTCAGATCAACGCCGCGGCGACACGCAAAGGCGCCATCGATTTGGGCGTTGCGATCAGCGACCGGCTGGTTCGGAATGCCATCGTGGACCAACCGATGTTTCGCGGGCTGGCTGGAAATTTTGACCGCGAACGCTTTCAGCAAATTCTCCAAAGCAACGGGCTGACCGAAGAGGCCTACGTCGCGCGCCTGCGCGAAGACCTGATGACGCAGCAGTTGATGAAGACGGTCAGTGCCGGCGTGGTCGCGCCGGGACGTTGGGTCGACCGGGTCCACCGGTATCAAGAGGAAACCCGGGATGTGGAGACCGTGTTCGTCCCGGATGCGGCGACTACACATATTTCCGAGCCTAGCGACACGGAACTGCGGAAGTATTTTGACGATAACAAGCAGACATTTACTTCACCCGAATACCGGGCGCTGACCTTCGTCCGCTTGGACGCGGTGGATTTGGCTAAAGAGACGGAGGTCGCCGAAGAGGATGTGCAGACTTCTTACGACGAGCGCCTCGATGAGTTCACGACGGAGGAGCGCCGAACGGTTCGGCAGATGCTGTTGAGCGACGAGGCAAAAGCCAAGGAGGTCATTTTCCAGGTTCAAGGTGGAAAGAGTTTTCTTAATGTTGCTAAGGAAATCGCGAAACAAGATACAGCAACGGTTGAGCTTGGTGACGTAACCCGGGAGGATCTTCTCCCGGATATCGCCGATGCTGTTTTCGCCTTGGCTAAGGATGCCGTTTCGGTCCCGATCAAGAGCTCCCTCGGCTGGCATGTCATGCAAGTGGTGGATGTCGTCCCGGGTGGCACCAAGAGCTTTGAGGAGGTCAGGGATCAAGTGAAGAACGACTTGGCTTTTCAGAAGGCCATCGATGCTATTTTTGACCTCTCCAACCGGTTTGAAGATGAACTGGGTGGCGGCGCGTCCATCTCCGAGGCGGCCGGTCGCCTCGGTTTGAAGGTGGAGAAACTCGCAGTTATCGACCAGGCCGGAAACGATGCGAATGGAATGGCCGTGACCAACCTACCGACTGGAAATTTCTTGGCCACGGCATTCGACACCGAAGAGGGCGAGGACAGCGCCATGACGGAGGCTGGAGAGGATGGTTTCTACATTCTCCATGTGGATGGCATTACGCCGCCGACGCTCCGCATCTTTGATACGGTGAGAGCCGACGTCACCGCGGCCTGGAAGGCCGTAAAACGGCGCGAAGGCGCTCAGGCCTTAGCAGCCGTCATTGTCGGGGCCGTGGCGGACGGTCGGAAATTGGCCGATGGTGCCGCGGAATGGCGGGTCGAGGTGAAGCCCGTGGACGGCGTGCGTCGCCGTGGAAACCGAGGCGACGTCAATGATGAGCTTGCGGCGAAGGTCTTCAAGCTGAAGCCGGGTCACGCTGCCATGGAACGGATCGGTGAAGGATTTCGCGTTGCCGCGTTGAAGAAAGTCCACGCGGCGCCGTTGGGTCCGTCCGAATCGCGCAAGGAAGTGGCCGAACAATTGATACAGTCCTTGCGACAGGATTTGGAAAGCCAATTGGTTGCAGCGCTTCGTGAAGGCGCGGGCGTCAACATCAACCGCCGGGCCGTGGACGCTCTGTTCGGCGAGCGTCAGAACCCGCAATAACAGTAGGCGTGGCAGTGATGGACGTGGCTTTGCCCAGTGTGACCCCGGAATTTGCCGGTTTTGCCGACGTTTACGAGGCGGGTGAGACCCAAGTGGTTTGGATGAAGTTGGTCGCCGATTTGGAAACGCCGGTGTCGGCGATGATGAAGATCGCCGATGGACAGCCGAACAGTTTCCTTCTTGAATCCGTTGAAGGCGGCGCGATCCGGGGGCGCTATTCGCTTATCGGCTTGCGTCCCGACCTGATCTGGCGCTATGCCGATGGCCGCACGGAAGTGAACCGATCCGCGCTGACATCGACCAACGACTTCCTGCCCTGCCCGGTAGGCAATGCTGATGGCCCTCTAGCCTCGCTGCGCGCCCTCATGGCCGAGAGCCGGATCGAATTGCCGGAACAGTTGCCGCCCATGTCGGCCGGTCTATTCGGCTACATGGCGTATGACGCGGTTCGTTTGGTCGAACCGCGGGTCCCGGACAACAATCCCAATTCCCTTGATCTACCGGACAGTTTGTTTCTGCGTCCGACGGTGATGGCTATTTTTGACGCGCTGGAGGATACGCTCGCCTTGATAACGCCGGTATGGCCTGATGACGAGCTGGAGGCCGTTGCGGCCTATGACGCGGCGCGGGCGCGTATTGGCAGCGTCGTTAGCGATCTGGATCAGACTTTGCCCTACCGCCGTGAGCACCGGCGGTCTGGCCACAGCCCCATCACGCCGCAGTCGAACATGTCGAAAGAGGCCTTCTGCGATATTGTCAAATCTTGCGTCGACTATATCCACGCAGGCGATGCCTTCCAGATCGTGACGTCGCAGCGTTTCCGCATGCCGTTCGAGTTGCCAGATTTTTCCTTTTATCGGGCACTTCGGCGCCTCAACCCGTCGCCGTTCCTGTTTTTCATGAATTTTGGCAAGTTCTCAGTGGTTGGTTCCAGCCCGGAAATCCTGGTGCGAGTGCGCGAAGGTAAGGTGACCCTCAGGCCGCTGGCGGGAACGCGTCCACGCGGCGCGACGCCAGAGGAAGACAGTGCCTTGGCCGAAAACCTGCTGAATGACCCCAAGGAACGCGCTGAGCACTTGATGCTGCTTGATCTTGGCCGCAACGACGTAGGTCGGGTTGCCAAGGTGGGTAGCGTCAAGGTAACGGAGCAGTTCATCGTTGAATACTATTCCCACGTGATGCACATCGCCTCCAACGTGGAAGGCGAATTGGCGGACGACTGCGATGCCATCGACGCCCTCCTAGCCGGCTTCCCCGCCGGTACGGTCTCCGGCGCGCCCAAAGTGCGGGCCATGGAGATCATTGATCAGCTGGAGCGCGAGCGACGCGGTGTTTACGCGGGCTGTATCGGGTACTTTGGCGCCGACGGCGACATGGATACCTGCATCGCCCTGCGAACGGCCGTGATTAAGGACCAGACGCTCTACGTGCAGGCCGGGTGTGGCGTGGTTGCCGACAGCGACCCTGAATACGAATATCAGGAGACCGTTAATAAGGCCCAAGCCTTGGTCCGCGCCGCGGAAGAAGCTGAGGCCTTTGCCGGTAACAACTCCTAATTTAATTGCCGCCGCCCGCATCTGTCTGTTGCAGCAGGGTGGAGACGGGAACCAACTGGAATCCCTTTTCTTTCAATTCTTTAAGCCATGGCGTGATGGCTTGCAGGGTCTTTTCTCGGGGGTGTCCGATGGCTATGGCGTGCCCCTGTTTGCGTGCTAGAGCTTCGATTTTTGCCAATTGCTGATTGATCATGTCGACATCATTCTGATGGTCGATGAAAATGTTGCGGATGGCAAAATCTACGCCCGCGGCGACAGCCGCCTTGCGGCCCATGGAGCGCCCTGACGTAACCGAATCGAGGAACGCTAAGCCGCGCCGGTTTAACTCCGCCATCAACACCTCCATACCCGGAAGATATGTGGTGAACCGGCTGCCCATATGGTTGTTGATCCCGACGTAGCCGTCGAACCTGTCCAGGCTCCACTCGAGGCTGCTGGCTAGTTCCTCCGGGCTCGCTTCCCGCAACAGGACCTTCGGGCCCGGGTCGATGCTTCGGGAGCTGGGTTCCATAGGCACGTGCATCCAGATCTCGTGTCCTGCTTCACGCGCCGCGCCGATTTGCTCGGTGGCGCGTTTGGCATAGGTCAAAAAGGACATGGACATGGGGCCGGGCAGCGCGATGGCCCGTCGGGTCCTTGATTTGTCGATGCCCAAGTCATCAAACACTATCGCGATCATAGGGCGGCCGTCAGGGGTCACGGGAATGGCGAATTTGTGCCAAGTTTTTGAGGCTTTGACGGTGGCCGGCGGGACCGCGGCCTGCTCGATAGGCGTGGACGGCGACGTCTTCCGGACGCCCAAGCGTTCCACGGTAACGACAACCTCTTTGGGCAGGGCTTCCTCGTAAGCGCGCACAGGGCCCTCACCTTGCAGCAACGCGTTTTCCGGGAGCACGATATTTGGCAGTGGCAAAGTATGTGCCTTTGGCGCCAATTCAGCCTTTTTTTCAGCGGACAGGTGCGCCGGCGAGGCTGATTGGCTTTTGACGGGAGAGGCGGATTCGCTTTTGACCACCGGGGGCGCCAGAGTTGGCTTGAATACGAAACCTAATCCATAGCCGATCGCCAGTCCCATCAAGGCCAAAGCCACCAGAATCCCCTGACGCTTGGGGTTCGGTCTGATGGTCCGTCCCTGGGTCGGTTGGTCTAATGTCATTTCGGATTCCGGACGATCTCCACGGTTTTGGGGTGACATGACCTTCAAAGCGACGGAACCCTTGTAGGGGGCTATACTGTCCTATCTGATGGTTATGCTCCAATTGGTCGAGATTTACAGGGTTCGCGCCAATGTTACAAATTGTCAGGAGTTTTCGGGGTTGATCGGAGTGAATTTTTTGCACTGATTAGGGACAAAAGCCAAGAATAGCTGTCAGCGAAGAAGGCATGATAGATAGTGTTGTCAGTAAAGCTGAGAAAGTTAGCGCCAACTGCCGTTAGTTTGTCGGCCGAGCGTCGCATGAGGCCGGCGACGCCGAGCACATCGCCTCACTGCAGGAAATCCGCGTACGCGGCTAGGGAGGAGGTATATGCATGGAGACTTATGAATGTGAGCGGGGATCCAGGGTATCAGGGCCATCGTGACAGATCGTACGATAGCAGAGTGATGCGCCCGCTGCGGAACATCCGACGACCCCGATGTGACGCGTCATATCCTGATCCTAGATACCAATGTCCTGAAGATTGTAGTCCCGGATATCAGCGCGCGCCGTCGGCGTCCATCTAAGCGCGTCCTTGGCATCCGCCATGGGGCCGTATTCAAAGGGTGTTTCGTCTGGGAACCGCTGTTGGCGGGCATCAATGGCGTACATGAGCATGCGCGACCGTCTCAGGATGTAGGCGTCATCGTAGTGGGAAACGGGATTGTGAATACCACCGCTGGTGATGCCATACACGGATTTCCGCCGGTGGAAACCGAAGTGGACGGACACCCGGATATTGTCGCTGGTGTTGGCGAAGGAGCCGTGTACGGCCTGGCGATTGACGATGGCGACATCGCCGGGCGAACAGATTAAGGGCACCGCGTCAACCAAGCGGTCGGAGCCGCTTTCCGAGGCCAAGTCGGAAATGTCCAACTTCCCCTTGGCATGGGAGCCCGGCACCACCCACAGGCCATTGGCTGCATCGCAGCCGTAAAGCTGCATCATGAAGTTGAACCCGTGCGTGCCGGCATCCAGTTCAGGCTTGTCCCACCAAGTCCATCCGTCTTGGTGCCAAGCAACCGAACTGCCAAGGCGCGGTTGCTTGATCCACAGGCCCTCATTGAAGGGTGTGAAATCGGGCCCATTGACCGCCGCTGCGACGTTAAGCAGTTCTGGGTGACCATACAGTCGCAGGCACGCATCCGAATGCTGCAATGTACCCAGCAACAGTTGCATGACCCATTCTGGCGCTTCGTCAGGGGCGTTGGGCTCGGCCATTTTCACCGGATGGCGCCCGTGGTTTGCATCGGTGCCGCCAAGGGGGTCGGATAGCGGCCGTGTCATCCGCACCGATCGGCCCTTGCAGTCGCTTCCAAGGGCCGGACGGCCGTGTTTGTCGACGGAGGCGTCCTTGGCGATGGGCGCGCGCTCCAAGAGTTCGGCCACGTCCACCTCGATGTCGCGCCGCTCTTCGGCGCCGACGACGTTCTCGAAAACGTAAAAGCCCTCGCGCCAGTAGGCGTCCAGAATATCGGTGGAGAGCGCACCATCCGGACCATAGGTGATTGGCCCCCTGTTGTGCATGGCGAGCGCCCGTGCGGTGCCACACTGCTTGTATCGGGCCATCTCCAATTCATCGTCACCAAAGTCGACGAGTGCGGCTACGTCATCTAGCGGCAAGTTCACGTCCACCTTGGGCATCTTCGACCTCCTCAACGTCTTAGTCGCTCGGAGTACATCACGATCTGGTGGTGCGGACAATTCCCCATGTTTCATTTGACCCGGTTTGACCGGAGGAGAGCGACCACTTACCATCTTCGAAGTGACGCAACGCGCCCTCCCCCCGCCTTTCGGATAGTCATGTTGTCATCCTTGTCATTGCGCTGGCGCGCCCTACCCAGCAACGTACGCGGCTCGCTGTGGATCTTGCTGGGCTCGCTGATCGGCGCGGTAATGGGTGGGTTGATCAAATTCGTGGGCCAGCGCATTCCGGTGTTCGAAATCCTGTTCATCCGCCAGCTGTGCGTGATCGCAATCCTTTCCCCAGTCTTGGTACGCAACTACAACACTGTGTTCAACACGAGCAGCCTTCACCTGCATGTGATGCGCGGAATGTTTGGCGTCATCGCAATGGCGGCGGGGTTCACGGCTTTGGTATACATGCCGCTGGCCGAGGCCACGGCCATCAGCTTCGCCAAAACCTTATTTACGACCGTGCTGGCGATAATTTTCCTGAAGGAAACCGTTGGCATTCGCCGCTGGTCGGTGACCATAGTCGGTTTCATCGGCGTCCTGATCATCATTCGGCCTGGCACCGAGGCGATCAACGCCTACGCTTTGTTGGCTCTAATGTCATCCCTGTTTGTCGCCGGCATCATGATCGTTCTCAGAAAATTATCGCAAATCGATCCCGCGCTGACGATCATGGCCTATCAGTCATGCTTCGTAACCGCCATAATGTTGGGTCCGGCGTTGTATTTCTGGGTTACGCCTACTTGGCAAGAAATTGCCGTCATCATGTTAATCGGCGGTCTCATGTCGGTGATGCAGTGGGTTCACATTCAGGGAATGAAGGCGGCCGAAGCGGTGGCCGTCGCGCCAGTCGAATATGCCCGGCTTTTGTTCGCGACTATTATAGGAATTGTAGTGTTTTCTGAGGTGCCGACCGTGTGGACCCTGACGGGATCGGCGACCATCATTGGCTGCACCTTCTACACTATTCGACGGAATGCAATTCGAAATAAACAGAGTTATCCTGTTCCGTGATTGGCCCTTTCCTTGTCGCGCCAAAAGGCCGGCGGTTTCCTATCTCATCGAGGGGCAAGCCCTATACCGCGTGCACGTTATTTGAATTCCATGACAGCTACATCGGTAAGCCCGGTAGCCGCGGGCCTGGCGTTCAGGGTTTCTAATTAAGTCTATACTTTTTAGTACTCGGTAGATGTTAATCGAACGCCCGCTTCATGCGCTAATTAACACATTGCACAGCTTCCCCCTTTAGACAGCGCTCGATCGCCATCGCTTGAGTGTCAATGCGTTGGTTACGACCGAGACACTGCTAATTGCCATGGCTGCACCGGCGATGACTGGCGTCAGCACTCCGAGCATTGCAAGGGGCAAGGCCGCCACGTTGTAGGCGAACGCCAAGAACAGGTTCTGACGGATCTTCCGAACGGTTAACTTGGAGATGTCCATAGCATCCGGCACGAGGCGAAGGTCTGGACGCATTAACACGATGTCGGCGCTGGCCATGGCCACATCAGTGCCTGACCCCATGGAAATCCCGACGTCAGCCGTCGCCAGGGCCGGTGCATCATTGATCCCATCGCCGACCATGGCGACAGTGCGCCCGTCCTGTTGCAGGGCGATCACACGATCCACCTTGCCTTCGGGAGGAACTTCGGAGGCAATGTCGTATATTCCGATGCGCGCAGCCACGGCATCAGCGGTGCGATGATTGTCACCGGTCAGCATGAGGGTCGCAACAGCGTTATCATGCAGTTGGGCGATGGCGTCGGATGATGTTGGGCGCGGTGGATCGACGATGGCAATCCAACCCAAAAACGTTTTGGAACTGGTGTCACCTGCCCATACGACCGTTGCGCCGCGCGCTTCGTGCGCCTGCGTATCTTGTTCGGTTGCAGAGATATCAATTCCCGTCTCCGCCATTAGTGCGCGATTTCCGATGATCAGACCGCGTCCGTTGATCGACGCGCGGAACCCGCGCCCGACCAAGGCTTGAGCCGTCTCCGGCGGAATCAGTTCGAGACCTTGGCTTTTGGCCTCGGCGATGATGGCGGAGGCAATTGGATGTTCGCTGCCGGCTTGCGCAGATGCGATCAGGCGCAGGAACTCATCGGGATTTTCCTCAAACCCTCCTAGCCCTTCGACGCCTGGTCGACCCTCCGTGATCGTTCCAGTCTTATCGAAAACGACGGTCTGGATCTGCGCGGTGCTTTCTAAGGCTTCGACATTTTTAATGAGAATACCGTTTCTCGCGGCAGCGCCAGTTCCGGCCATGACGGCGGTCGGGGTGGCTAGACCGAGCGCACACGGACACGCGATGACCAATACACTCACGGCGTTGATCAGGGCGTCTTGCCAGTCCGCACCATAGATAGTCCATCCGATGATCGTGAGCACGGCTAGGCCTACCACAACCGGCACAAAAACGGCGGCGATCCGGTCGACCAATTGTTGAACGGGCGCTTTTGACGTCAGCGCTGCATGAACCATGGCTAACATGCGCGCGAGGACCGTATCCGCGCCGACCGCAGTGACACGGATATGGAGATAACCGGCGCCGTTCAGGGATCCACCGGTAACCGGCGCGTCGATAATTTTTGGCACTGGCAGGTTTTCGCCGCTGATCATCGCTTCATCGACGGCGCTCTCACCCTGTACGACGACACCATCCATCGGGATAACCTCGCCCGGACGCACGGCGATGCGATCCCCCGGCGCCAGCGCGTCCGCCCGTACAGTCGACTCGACGCCAGAGACCAAAAGGTGTGCGGTTTCTGGCTTAAGGCGCATGAGTGCACGGATGGAATCCGTCGTGGCGCGCTTGGCCCTCGCCTCGAGTACCTTCCCCAGCAGGATAAAGGTCGTCACCAGCGCCGCGGCCTCGAAATAGATTGGCGGATTCTCCGAAGGCAACATCATGATGTTGAAGGCGCTGAGCCCATAGGCGGCGCTTGTGCCAAGTAGGACAAGCAGGTCCATGTTGCCGCTGCCTGCAAGGAGCGCGCCGATGGCGGGCCGCAGAAACTGAAGGCCGGCAATGATCAAGACCGGGGTGGCCAGTGCCCACTGGGCGACAGGCGTCACCAGCATCTGCCCAAAGGTGAACATGAAGCCCATATCAACGACGAAAGGTAAACTGAGCGCAGCCGCGATGAGGAGACGCCAACTTAGGCGTTGTTGGTCGGAATGGGCATGATCATCCGGACCTAACAGGTTGTCGTTGATCTTCTTTGCGGTGAAGCCGGCGTCCTCGACAGCCCGCACAAGGACGATCTCCGGAAGATTCCGGTCCTGTACGGTCACGGAGGCATGGTCCGTTGCTAAATTGACATACGCTCCGATGACACCGTCGACAGATGTAAGCGCCTTCTCGACCCGTCCTACGCACCCCGCGCATGTCATACCACCGATTGACAGGCTGTGGTGCCATCTGGGTTGAGGCGTACCCCTAACGCGAGGATCGGATGAGGGTGATGTGGAGGGTTCCATGAGTAAACCTTATATTGAGCTTTAAGATCTATATAGAGGTTCTAGTTACAGGAAGGTCAAACGCCCGCCATCCGTGTTGCTTGACCGGCATTGGTCGACGTACCATTGTGGCCCTCTGAGCGACCCGGCTAATTTCCTGCTGGTCAGATTTATGGCGTGATGACAAAGCACTACCATGTTTTTGCTGATAGATAATTATGACAGTTTTGTCTACAATTTGCGTCATTTTATGGGTGAGGTTGGGGCCGATATTGTTGTGCGCCGCAACGACGCGCTGTCGGCTGATGAGGCCCTGGCCATGAACCCGCAAGGCATCGTTCTGTCGCCGGGCCCGTGCTATCCAGATGACGCAGGGATTTGTCTGGAACTGGTGGCGAAAGCGGTCGGGCGAGTGCCGCTGTTGGGGGTCTGTCTTGGACACCAAAGCATTGCACAGAATTTCGGTGCGACCATTGTTCGCGCGCCGGAGCCCATGCATGGAAAGATGAGCCAAATCGAACACACAAATAGTGGAGTTTTCCAAGGCATCCCATCGCCGTTCGAGGCCACGCGTTACCATTCTCTGACCATCGCTCCGGATACCGTGCCGGATGTTCTGGAGGTGACGGCGCGCAGCGATGACGACGTCATCCAAGGTGTTCAGCATCGGGAACTTCCCATTCACGGCGTGCAATTTCATCCGGAAAGTATTGCCTCGGAGCATGGTCATGCGCTTCTCAAGAACTTCATTGATATGACTGTGGAGAGGGAAGCGGCATGAGTGACGCCTTGAAACCATTTCTAGCCCAGGTGGCGGACAGCACTTTCCTCTCGGTCGCGGATGCGGAAAGTGCCTTCGATGTAATCATGTCCGGTGACGCCGATGCGGCGCAAATCGGCGGCTTGCTGATGGCGTTGCGGTTGCGCGGCGAAACTGTTGATGAGATCACTGGCGCCGCTCGGGCCATGCGCGCAAAGGCGACGATGGTGCGCGCACCCGAAGATGCCATGGATATCGTCGGCACGGGCGGGGACGGCCTTGGTACCTACAACGTGTCGACGGCTTCGGCCCTGGTGGTTGCCGGTTGCGGCGTGCCCATCGCCAAACATGGAAATCGCGCCGTCACATCAAAAACCGGGGCGTCGGATGTCCTGTCGAGCCTTGGGATCAACTTGGAATGCGACATGGCGCTGGTGGAGGCGTCCATCGCCGAGGCAGGTATCGGCTTTATGCTCGCTCCACGCCATCACAGCGCCATGCGCCACGTTGTGCCGGTCCGCGCCGCTATGGGTATCCGGACGATTTTCAATATTCTGGGGCCGCTCTGCAATCCGGCCGGCGTCAAACGGCAGTTTTCAGGTGCCTTCGACCGGGCCTTGATCGAGCCTATGGCTAAGGTGCTGGGTAATCTAGACAGCGAGGCGGCCTGGGTTGTCCATGGCGCAGATGGCATGGATGAAATCACCACCACAGACGTGACACATGTGGCCGCCTTGTCGGATGGTGAGGTCCGGACCTTCGATATCACGCCGGAGGACGCAGGATTGCCGCGGGCCAGCCTGGACGACCTGAAGGGCGGCGATGGCGGCCACAACGCAGCAGCCATCGAGGGTTTGGTTGACGGGCAGCCAGGCCCCTACAGGGATATCGTGCTCTTCAATGCAGCGGCTAGCCTTATCGTTGCCGGTAAGGCGTCGGACCTAAAGGACGGCGTCGCGCAGGCCGCGCGCAGCATCGATGATGGCGCCGCCCGCGCGGCCCTGGACAAGATGGTGGACATCACCAATTCGGGGACCTCAGGCACCGCCGGATATAGCATCATTACCGGCACCGCCTTCGATGATGTCGACGCATCATGAACGACGTGCTTGCGAAAATCTGTGAAGACAAACGCCGGCATATTGAAGCCCAGCGTCGTGACCATCCACTTTCCGACTTGGAAGCCGCGGCGAAGTCCGCCGATCCGCCACGCGGCTTTGCCCGAGCCCTACGCGACGCGACTGCGGCAGGAC
>CAJWVP010000022.1 GCA_913048145.1 uncultured Rhodospirillaceae bacterium | reverse complement strand
GACGCCATTGCCCTTATGAACCGGCTTGGCATTGCACACGCGCATTACGTAGGCGTCTCCATGGGTGGCATGGTTGGTCAGCATTTGGGATTTGGCCACGGAGATCGATTGAATTCCTTGACGCTGCTGAATACCGCGCCGCGCTATGCGCGCGCCCAACAGCAGTTGTGGCGGGACCGTGCAGCGGAGGTGCTGGACCGCGGCACTGAACATCTTCACGATACCATGATGCGGCGCTGGTTCACGGATCAGGAAGTGGACACCAGCGGCCCTGGATATCGTTACATGTCCGCTGCCTTTCGCCGCTTTCACCCCAAGACTTTCGCCGCATGCGCCTTAGCGCTGGCTGATCTGGACACTGTCGACCAACTTTCTCAAATTCGTATTCCAACCATGGTGATCGCCGCGCCGGATGATCCCGGCATCCCTCCGGAGATGTCCGAACTCCTGGCAGCGCAAATACCAGGTGCCGCCTTACACTGGCTAACGCCGGCCCGCCACCTGGCCAGCCTTGAGCACGTGGAAACATTCAATTCGAAATTGCAGCGTTTTCTTATAGAGAACATCAATAAATGATTGTGAATACCATGCACCCAGAACGCGCGGAAGTTCGGATAAACTGCGTCAGGCTTAGCCCTTAGAAGGCCAAGCACGACCACCGTATCCACGGCATGATTCCTCTCCTGTAAAGGCCGGGAATCCTCATAAACAGCAGACCACACGACAGGTCTCCACCAATGAACCTGTCGCGTCTAGATCTTCGAAGAAACACGCGACCGCGACTATAGGCCGAACGGTATGCAAGCTTGAGGGGCCGATGCCGATGCCGATGCCGATCCTGAAGATGTCGAATACACTTAAAAATATGACTATGTGGTCCCGTCCCGCCGCGTAGTGTGCGAATCACCGGAACGAAAACCTTTAGGAATCCTAACCCGGGATCCAACTTCTTGCCCCGATGCGGCCTATGGGGAGACCCAATAATGGCGGGTTCTCAGACAATTAGGCGTCTTGAAACTAGCGCAGTTTTTTACCCGTTGTTAAGGAAGCCCGGAGGAGCTTACGTTGATAGAATTTATGACCAGATGTTGGGTTTCCACTTTGACGTCATCGGACGAACAAGATCGCGGCGACCTGAAGCCGATCCCAGAGACTAAAGATGCCGTCGCCGTGGCCCTTCACCAAGCGCAGGAAACGGACCGTGCACCGAAGGTCGTCGCCGCTGGACGCGGCACCACAGCCGAGCAAATTTTGGAGATCGCCTTCGCGCAAGGGATTAAGGTTCGCGAAGATGCAGATCTGGCACAACTACTTTCGGCGGTTGATGACGATTCAGAGATTCCCTTGGACGCCTTTGCGGCCGTCGCCGAAATTCTTATCTATCTGTACCGCGCCAACGGCGAAGCCCCTCCCGGTCACCATCAGGGCGAAACGTCCGCCGACGGGAGAAGCGAGACCGTGCTCGAACTGGCAGATGCCCTGGCTGCAAAATGGCGGCAGGACAACGGAGCCAAGTAATGAACGCGACCGCGCACGATCTACAGATACGCCTAGACGCTATTCGCCGCCGTATCCAATTCGGCCGAGAAGCATTAGCCGCCGGAGAGGACGCGGATATCAGTGCGCTCAGCGGCGAAGTTCAGGATGTCAGCGAGGTCCTCCGTACAGCACCATTGCAAATCGACCGGGAGACAGTAGTCCGGGAACTGGAGGCGATCATCATCGACTTGAATAGCCTGCAGCGGGAGCTGAGCGCCCGCCATGGTGCCATTGGCGGTGAGACTGCAGCTGACGACGGAGCCGATGATTAATGGAAGCTATGGATTATTTCCGTTTCCTCTTGGCCCTGGTCTTTGTACTTGGGTTGATCGGTGTTCTGGCGACCCTGGCGCGCCGCGCCGGGTTGGGATTTCCAGCCGCCGCCATCAAGCCAGGAGGCAAACGACGCCTTTCCGTCGTTGAAGTGACAGCGGTTGATGGGCGCCGTCGAATGGTGCTGGTGCGCCGTGACGATGTTGAGCACCTCCTGTTGATTTCACCAACCTCCGAAACGGTCATCGAGAGAGGGATTGCGACCGGGGGCGATAGCCCTATCGCCATTGCAACGTCAGACGATGGCGAGGACAGACAATGAACGGTCGCCCCACCCTCCTCCGTTCATTTTTTTGGTTTGCCGGTACAGCGAGCCTGAGTGTCACACTGATAGGCATCCTGATCTGCGTCGCCGAACCGGCCGCCGCCCAATCCATCAATCTGGACTTTGGAGATGGCGGCGAGGCGACAGGGCGCCTCGTTCAGATCATCGCGCTCATCACCGTACTCAGCCTGGCACCGTCCCTGCTCGTGATGGTGACTTCTTTTGTTCGCATATTAATCGTCCTGTCCTTCTTGCGTACGGCCATGGGCACCACGCAGACGCCGCCAAACCAAGTACTAATCTCACTCGCCCTGTTCTTGACCTTCTTCATCATGATGCCGACATTCGAACAGGCTTACGACACCGGCATTAAGCCGATGATCGAAGAAGAGATTGATGAGTTCGAAGCTTTTGAACGCGTGTCGGTGCCCTTTCGTAATTTCATGCTGCGCCATGTCCGAGAGCGAGATCTTACCCTGTTCGTTGAGATCTCAGGGACGAGCACGGAGAATCTTCAGCCTAAAAACTTGTCCCTCCGCATCCTCATTCCCGCATTCATGATTTCGGAAATGCGGCGCGCTTTCGAGATCGGATTTCTCATCTTCGTGCCGTTTCTCGTTATCGACATGGTGGTGGCATCGGTTTTGATGGCCATGGGCATGATGATGCTGCCGCCGATTATCATCGCCCTTCCCTTCAAAATCATCTTCTTTGTCCTGGTGGACGGTTGGTACATGGTGGTGGGGTCGCTAGTGCGGAGCTTTGGCGGTTAGACCTGAGCCCATGATGGTCGCACAAGCGCCTCACTCCTGCGCTGCACCGCCTCAGCCGAAAATGGTTCTGCGATATAGGCGTAGCCCCGATGGGAGGCGGCCTCTTTCGCCGCATTTGACGCCGCCTTCTCGGTCAACATGACAAGCTCACGTCGGGTCCAGTGGCACGCAAGTTCTTGAGAACCTCTAAACCCGACATCTACGGCATCATTTAGTCGCGGATAAAGATATAGAGGTTTTTTTTCGACGAGGTCCTACAAAAACTGAACCACCATCCCAGCAGATTTGGTGGTGTGAGCCGCACCAATCACTAACTGCGGCAGTATATGAACCATGACGTTGGGGGCCGTGGGTTCATCATCGCAGATCAGAATGTCAATTGAAACTAGAGTGGAGCCCTTGAGGATATCCATGGTTCTTTAGCGCGAGAGTATTATCCGCCTTGGGTCTCAGGCTGTTCTTTGGTGTCTGCCACTGCTGCCTCCTGTGAGATAACACGGCTCAAACCTCTCTCCTGCAGCAGCTTCTTATACTTGGACAGGAACGTCTTGAAGTTCTCGGCCAGCTTGACCCGCGACAGCACGGAATTCGGGCTGATCAGCCCAAGCGCTGTTGGCGCAGACACCAACCGGAAGGCATCCTTCAATTCTGTCTCCTGAATAGCCGGGCCATAATCCTGGCGAACCTTGGCGAGAGCTCGTTCGTTTCCGGAAAGGACAAGGGCAATGGCATAGTTGAGAACTTTCTGCGTCTGCTCCGAGTTCACCGGTTCGTTTTTCTTAGCGCCGGATGCCGTGAGTATTTTCCGCAGCTCCTTCGATGCGTTGGGCCAATCGCCGCCATTCCAGAACACTTCGGCCCTGAGGAGATCGGCGTTCGTGGTCTTGTCCTTCTTCAGGACCTCCAGCGCTTTCTCCGATTGATTCAGCCCTATCAAGGAGCGGGCCCGTAAATGTCGCCGTTGCGTGACCAAAGCCGCTGGCGCATTCGGCACATCGGTCGCATCCAAACCTGCCAGGGCACGGTCATAACGTCGGGCCAATAAACAAACAATGGCCAAACGCGCGCCAACCTCCGACTTCAAGACGCCTTTTAGACGAGACCGAATTTGGTCCTCTAGAATTTCCGCTGCCTGATCCAGCAGATCGACACCCACGAGCCGATCCGCAAGCTTGCGTATCATTTCATCGCCCTTGGCCCCGGCAGGCGTGAGTTCCTTGAACTCCTCGAAAACGGCGATCGCCGTGACAGCCGACATCTCATCGGCGCCATCTTCTAAATAGAGCGCATTGAAGACATCGACCATCTGCTGGGTGACCTGCGGCGCTTCCTCGTTGTTGCGGAAGTACGTGGCGGCCTGACGCAGGGCCTGGAGACCGTTGCGATAGATCCCCTCGTCCAGATAGAGCCCACCAAGACGTCGGAGCAAGGCAAACTCGAAATCATCACCGCGCCAGGCAAACCGGAGGCTCTCCAGCTGCTTGATGGCCTCCATCGGCTTCATACGGTCCAATTTCAAAAGCAGTTCCGTACGGGCAATGGTGGCCCGCGCCCGCATCCATTTGTTGCGCTTCTCCTGAACCCCTTCCCACTTCGAAATAGCGCCGTCCGTATCGCCCTTGAGGTTAAGCATCCGCCCTTCGACGAATTCGATAGCAGCCAATTGTGCCTCGTCGGGTTTGAGCTTTTTCATGGCCTTGATGTAGGTCTTGGCGGACTGGATATCCCCAATTTCGACGGCCGCGTCGGCAACCAGCGTCCCCATCTGAAGTTTGAGTTGTTTGGGATACTTCTTTGTCACCACACCTACACGGGTTAGGGTCGGGGCTGCCGCCAACAAGTCTCCCGCTTCAGCAACCACCGCAGCCCGCCAGAAATTGGCCTCATCGGATCCATCCAAGCTTCCGTGGGTAAAATCGGACGCGGCATCCGACAGGCGCCCCATAAGATAACTGGCGCCGCCTCGGATCAGACGGAACTCCGGCTCGTTTTCAATCTCCGGCTCCTCACGCTTTAGTTCCGCTAAGACGCCCAGGGTTTCCGGGGCAAACCGGTTTGCAAAGTAAAACCGTGCTAAATTGTAACGTTCAAGAATGCGTTGTTCGCCCTGCGCCGCCGCGACCTCATCTTGTAGGTTCTGCTTGTCCTTGTTGAACTGTTCGATAGACGTGACTTCCCACTTCTCCAATTCAAGGATTTTGGTCAACGGTTTTGTGGCGGCAAGCTTCGCCCTGGCGGCGGCGTCGGCGGACACAGGCGACAGCGCTAACTTTGCGCCCGATGTCAATTCGACACCTTGACGGAGCGGTCGCACGCGAAGGTCATCGACTAGGGGCTTTATGACGATACCTTGCAACGACGGAAGGACCCGAAGTTGCGAATATGTAAAGGTTTTCTGCAGACCATGACCCAGCGGAATGACGGGAACCACCACGAGGTTGTCTCCCACGGCGGGGTCAGTGATCCCAACCGGCTTTCCGGGCTCCAGCACCGGCAAGAAAATCCTTGGGCCAACGGGTGAGTCCGGTTGCACGTTGACCTCGATGGGCTTGGAGACTGCCGTTTCCCGTTTCGACAGCTCGATGATCCAACTTAAGCCATCGCGGGATAAAGTCGGATTGATCCGGCGTGACACGCGCATCCGCAACACGGTCGCATCGGGCATCGGCGCTTGGTCGATGGACTGAATGACGCCGCCGCTCGATTTCAGCAGGGATTGCGCATCAATTCGCGAAGGTTTGTCAAAAATCAGCCACAAATATCCAACCCGGCGGAACACCGCGGCACCGACGGGTTCTTTCCAATCAAATGTAAACTTGACCCCAGTCTTGGCACTAGGCGTGGGGGGCGTTTCAGCCCCTTCGACATTGGGGTCCGCCGGTTTACCCTCCGCAGACCCGGTGGGCTGCTCGGCCGACACGGCAACAGGTCGGAGGACGACAGGCTTGCTCCGCGGTTGAGCAGCGCGTGCCGAAACCTTACGGCTCGCGTCAGGTTGAGAACCGGGCGCTTCCGGTTCGGGCGCCGCGGCTACCGTTGGTGCTGCGGTTGAATTCGAAGAGTCGGGCGCCGACGCTTTTTCCACAGCCGGTTCGGGCTGCGACGGCGCAGATCCCGTCTTTTCTGCCACGGCCGACTGCACCGGCGACTTTGCGTCGGTGTTGCTTTCCGTTTCTGTCTTTTCCAATGCATCAGGCGCCGTCTCAGATGCGGGGGCAGCCTCGGGAAGTGCGGCAAACTCTTCTGAGCCGGTGGGACGGCGCACATCCAAAACCAACTTCGAGCCGGAGAGGAAATGACGGACATCGGACGATTGCGTGACGGCCAACTCCAACACGGTCTCGTTGGCACCGGGACGCGCTCGAACCGCACCGACATAGGGCGGCGGACGACGCTTCAAACCCGCGATTTGAAGATCAGCGGCATTGCCGAACCGGATGACCACCACACCACCCTTCTGGTCGAACTTGTAATCAACCTTCTCCGGCCAATCGATCACGATACGCGAATAATCCGGATGACGACCCGTGCGCACCCGAATTTTTGGCAGGCCCTTCATAGCAACCGCCTGGGCAACCGACTTTCGCGTCACGATTTTGATAGATGCCTGTCCGGCTTCGGGCTGGGGCGCTGGCGCCGGCTCGGGCAGTTCCGCAATTTCGACGATCACCGCGTTCCCGGAATCAAATCCGAAGGCCTCAAAAGCGTCGGTCAGTTGAAATGTCACGGATCGACCGTCACGATTGACTCGAACCCGATTGATATACTTCCGCAGCGCGCCTAACACCCTTTGGTAAGAGGCCTCGATCGGCCGTCCAAAGCGGATGGTGAGGGTTCGGCCGTTGTGAGCCATCTCATGAGAAACGGGCCGATCCCAGAGAAACACGATCCGGCCGAAGTCATCTCCCCGCGATGCACGGACGCTCACATGTTCCGCCGCAACGGGAACGACCCATGTCAAGACGGACATGAGCGCGAATGACACCATCAAGATCCGGCACAACCCACTCATCGCGAAGGCCCTCCGGCCGTCGGAAGGATCACGTGGATCAACCCCCAACCTTGGGCATTTCCCGCAACCGACGAAGCTCAACCGTCACTTCGCGGGCACGCTCTTCGCCCAGCTGCGCCATGATCGCCGCGAGCTTGCGCTCCTTCATGCGTTCAGCCACTTCAAGGAGCGTATCCATTTCAAGTTGCTCAAAGATACGCGCGGCACTCTTGGGCTTCATATTCTCGTAGATTTTCACCAGACTATTCAGCTTGGCATCTTGCTGGGCGTCGAACTTCTTGATCAGACTATCGATCGTGACCCGCAGGTTCTGGAGCTCCGCGATCTTCTTGTCGATACGTTCCTCCGCGGCTTTAAACAACCCTTCGCGGGCGCTAAATTCAGCCTCCCGAGCGTCAAGGTTATCGCGGCGAACAGCCAACTGCTGAAGAATTTCGATCTCCGCCGGCGACAGAAGCGTGGGATCATCGGTGATGAGACGGGAAACATCCCCTCCTTCGTTCGCATCAGGCTCGTCTTCCTTTTCTCGCGCGGCTTCAAGATTCTCGAGCTGATCCTCAGGTTTTTTGGCAGGGGCATCATTGGTCTGCGCCTGCGCCTCGGCAACCTGAATGGCACCGCCAAGCAAGCCGTCGATGCCATCCCAAATGTCGCTGATCTTAACGCTCAACATCAGCGTCGCGAAAAATATCGTCAGCGCCAAAAACCGGATTTTTGAGAATATTTTCGCCATTGTGTATCCTGTCCGCTATCTCCGTATAATGCCTAACCGGCGGAGCGGAGCGCTTTCAACAATTCCCGTTCAGCATCCGACATCTGACCCCCTTCAGACCGGTCCGCTGCATCGGTCTTTGGTGCGCTGCGCGACGTTGCGGCTGGCGGTTCGGGTGACTGCGCCGATTTCTCATCAGCCGCCGTTTCGTGTGGTGCAGGGCGTGGCATAACACCAAGCTTGTCACGCGCCGTGCGAACCAACTCTTCAAGCGTGTCAGCGGTCCCATTACCGCGATCAACAAGGAAGACAAGATCTTCACGCAAGGATTCGGCTTTTTCGATTTGTTCTTGGAGAACATCGATCGTTGCCCGCAATTGCACCGTGCTTTCTTCGGCTCGTACCGTAGCGTCACCAAAACTAAGCGCCAACTTCTGCAATTCCTCCTTGTCGCGCCGCAACGTGCCGAGGCGTTTGTTTAACGTGAAGGCATACCCGATCATAACGATGAGCAAGACGGCAACGAACATGTCCAAAATCAGAGAAAACGGGATACTCATAGCACTCCAAACTCATTCCCCGCGATCGTCAAAAATAGCAGGACAAATCTAAACCTTAGGTAAACGATCTATACGGTCTTCGATGCGAATGGCGATATTCTGACCTTTTCGGCCCATGCGGCCAGTATACATGGGAACTTCGCCACAATGCAGCTCGATGGCGTCCTGGCTCGAGGTCGAAAGCATGATCTGCGACCCGACCTTCAAGTCGAAGACATCGGCCAATTTCATAATTTGGGTATCAATGACCGCCTCCAGATCGACGTCGGTCATCCAAAGTTCTTCGGCCAAGTGGGTTTCCCAAATAGAATCGCGGCCGAATTTCTCTCCCATGAACATCTGCAAGAGCAGTTCACGAACCGGCTCCAGCGTCGCGTAGGGCAACAGGAGTTCCAACTTCCCCCCACGATCTTCCATATCAATCCGCAGACGCGCCACAATCGCCGCGTTTGACGGTCGGGAAATCGTTGCAAACCTGGGGTTCGTCTCCAATCGGTCGAAACGGAAGGTCACCGGACTTAACGGCTCAAACGCGGCTCCTAGATCCACCAGCATGACATGGATCATGCGCTCAACAAGGCTGCGTTCGATGGTCGTGTAGGGCCGCCCTTCGGGACGATCCCCGGTTGAGCCATGCCGCCCGCCAAGCAGTACGTCGACGATCGAATAGACGAGCGAAGAATCGACCATGATTAGACCGAAGTTATCCCACTCCTCGGCCCTAAACACGCTCAGCATGGGCGGTAGAGGAACGGAGTTCAGATAATCGCCAAAACGAATGGACGTGATGTTGTCCAGGGACACCTCGACGTTGTCGGATGTAAAATTCCGAAGGCTTGTCGACATGAGCCGGACCAACCGGTCGAACACAACCTCCAGCATGGGAAGGCGTTCGTATGACACCAACGCGCTCGAAAGAACCGCCTGCATACCGGTTTTTGGGCTTCCGTCGTCGTCTTTTGTGTCGCCACCAAGGAGGCTGTCGATTTCTTCCTGATTGAGGACACGCGTAGACTCTCGGCCAGCGTCACCGCCGGCATCGTTATCTTCGCTGCCAACCATGGCCTCCCATTCAGCGGCAAGTTGATCCTGATCACCGCCATCGCCATCGTCGTCGCCGAGGGAAGCCTCCGTTTCGGCCGCAAGAGCATCTTGTTCAAGATCGTCGTCGCCGGGTGTCGTCATGGAGCGGAGTTTTCCTTTCGCCCGCGGACCTCAGACCGCTACTGAACCAACATCTCCTTGAAGAGAACGTCCTTGATCTTCGCCGGCGCCGCCGCCACGTTGACCCGGACCAACAACTCTTCTCGCAATCGATACATGCCGGCAGACCCCTTCAAATCATCAATCCTGAGTTCGCGTAGATAGGTCTGAAAATTGTCAATGACCCTTGGCATGATAGCGTCCATTTTTGCTTTATCGCGTGCGCTTGCCAATTCCAGACTGATCCGGATCTTGAGGAAGCTCGACTTCCGCCCCCCGGTGTTCAGGTTAACGAGGAGTTCCTGCAGGTCGTAGAAAACCGCCCGTCCTGAAGCACAATCGCCTTCCTCGCCTTCCTCGCATTCCTCGCCATCCTCTTCACCTTCCGCGGCGTCCTCGGGCCCAACAATCATTTCAATCACGGGATCCAGTAGCCCCATGAAGTAAGCGCCTGCCACCCCGCCTACGATAACAAGAAAGGCCAAGGCGATGATAATGATGATCTTCTTCTTACCGCCGCCACCGGAAGCCTTACCGCTATCGCCCTCGTCATCGTCACCTACGGCGTCAGCATCGTCGTCTTCTTCGGCCATGCGTGCCTACCGTCCGACCCAATCCACGGGGGTCGAAAATTGTAAACTCGGATCATAGAAAATTTTCATTAACAACAGATTGAAGCCGCTGTTTGGTTGCCTACGCTCGATACTTTGGATCAATCCAACATTACCGCATTTCTTTATGATTAGAAAAAACGGCATCGGCGAATCGATTCGTCTCCAGGGTACCAAATCGGGGCTGTTATGAGCAACAGAACATCCCTGCGGCTATTTCCACTTTGACGGCAGATCCTGCCTGGTAGGGATTACTCCTATTCCCATTTGTGCCCACCTATCATTTGCCTGAATCTCCATTAACACACTGAACACAAAGTAAAATTTTTTTTGGCACAGTGCGTGCATAATCTCGGTCGGGACCGTGTGGAACGGCATTGGGAAGTGGAATTATGGAAACACCGACATTAGTGGCGCTATCGCGTCAGACAACACTAAGACGACAGATGGATATTGTGGCTAACAACATCGCCAACATGAACACCTCTGGCTACAAAGGCGAACGCATGATGTTCGTCGAGCATCTGGTCAAAAGCCGCGGCGGAGAGAGAATTCTTGGCGACAAAGTCTCCTACGTCCGTGACATCGCCACGATGCGCGATTTGAGTAACGGCCCCTTGGAGCAAACTGGCAACCCCCTAGACGTCGCCTTGGAAGGCGAAGGTTACTTTGTCGTTCAGACCGATACGGGAAACAATTACACCCGAAACGGACGGTTCAAACTTGATGAGGGTGGCCAGCTTGTGACGTCTTCTGGAGACCCGGTGCTCTCTGACGGTGGTCAGCCGTTCTTCTTAACGCCCGGTGATACCAAGATCTCAGTCGCCCGCGACGGAACGGTCTCCACGCAGAACGGTGTTCTCGGCAAACTCGCAGTCGTCAAATTCGACGATGAGCATCGCCTGCGCCCTGGCGCGGGTGGTCTTTATGACACCGAAGACACGGCAACACCGGTCGAAAACCCAAGGGTGGCGCAAGGCATGCTGGAAGGCTCAAACGTTCAACCGGTCGTTGAAATGTCACGAATGATCCAGGTACATCGCGCCTACGATGCTGTCAAAGGATTCGTCGAAAAGGAAGATGATCGCATGAAAAAGATGATCCGCGATCTCTCGCAAGTACAAGTCTAACCACGGCCCATCAAGGCGTCGGGACGCATACGAATAAAAGAAAGGACGGGAAAATGAGATCACTTGATATTGCAGCGACGGGCATGCTCGCGCAACAACGCAACGTGGAGGTTGTATCTAACAACCTTGCAAACATGAACACGACAGCCTTCCAGCGCCGGCGGACCGAATTTCACGACCTGATCTATCAGGACCTGCGCCGGGTCGGCGCGACGTCGTCCGATGCAGGAACGATAGTGCCGACAGGCGTGCAGATCGGACTGGGCGTGAAACTAGCGGCCGTCTACCGAATTCACGAACAAGGCAACCTGGAAGCGACCGACAACACGCTCGATCTTGCGATCCAGGGCAAAGGGTTCTTCCAAATCCTGCTCCCCGACGGTACCACCGCGTATTCCCGAGATGGGACCTTTCAACTCAATGGCACGGGATTGGTGGTGACCCACGATGGCTACCAGGTTCAGCCGGGGGTCACCATTCCGTCGAATGCCATCGATGTGACCGTCAACAATTCCGGTCAGATCCAGGTCAAGATCGAAGGTCAGACAGCGCTTTCCACGGTCGGACAGCTCCAAATCGCCACCTTCCTGAACGATGCCGGCTTGGAGGCGATCGGTGACAACCTATACAAGGAGACGCCAGCTTCCGGCGCCGCGACGACCGGCAACCCCGCGTCCACGGGCTTCGGCTCTATCCTGCAAGGGTTCTTGGAAACCTCCAATGTCAATGCGGTGGAGGAGATTTCAAATCTGATCTCCGCTCAGCGTGCATACGAAATGAACTCGAAGGTCATTCAGACCTCGGACGAAATGCTCGGTACGCTTACGGCGCTGAGGTAAGGAGAAGCGTCATGCGCGTGCTCATACTCACCTTGGCCGTAACACTCATATCAACGGCGGCGGTCGCAATTTCGAAGACGCCCGCCATCGCTCCGGTCATGTTGAACAGCGCCTTGAAGGTGAATGCCAAGGTTATCCGGCTCGGCGATTTATTCACCAACACCGGCGATCAGTCCGGGGCCGCCGTGGCCTATGCGCCAGAACCCGGCAAGCGGGCTAGCTTTGACGCCCGCTGGCTCTATCGGGTTGCCCGCGCCTATCGCCTGGAATGGCGCCCGATCAATGATCGGGTACGCGCCGTCGTCACCCGTATCAGTCAGGTCATCGGCCGCGACGAGATCAAGGGCGCGCTCCGCGACGCTCTGGTGGATGAGGGGATCGGCCCGGACGCTGACATCGAGTTCTCCAACCGCCTAATGAAACTGCACGTGCCCGGCGATTCACTTGTTGGCGTCGCGGTGGACGATATCGACTTTGACCCCCGGAGCCGACGGTTCAGTGCCGTCATCTCGGCGCCAGCTGGTTCGCCGGATGCCCGACAGTTCCAAATCCGAGGACGCATCTATAAGACCGTCGAAGTGCCGGTCCTGGTCCGGCGCGTCCTGGCAGGCGATTCCATCAAGGCCAGTGATCTGAAATGGATCAAGATTCGGGCTCGGCGCATGCAACCGAATACCGTGATAGCGGAAGCGGACATCGTTGGCATGACACCGCGTCGCGGTTTACGGCCGGGATATCCCGTCCTGCTTTCATCGATCCACCGTCCAATCATCGTCGCCAAAGGCAGTCTGGTCACCATGTTTCTGCAGGCGCCAAAGATGATTCTGACAGCGCAAGGAAAGGCCCTGGACAATGGCAGTGACGGCGATGTTATTCGAATCAGCAATACCCAAAGTAAGAAAGTCGTCGAAGCGGAAATCATTGGCCACGGCAAGGTTGCTGTGCGCGCAACCGCCCAGTTGGCCATGAATTAAGGCTGTGCTTCGGCACGTCGAAAACGAGGATTACGCAATGAGAACAATTACGGGAAATAAGTTCGCCAAGACGGCAATCTCCTATCTTTTGATCTTCGTCGTAGCTGGGATCGTGAGCGGTTGCAACATCGTCTCCCGCCTTTCCGAAGTCGGGGACGGTCCAAGGCTCACAAACATTCAAAACCCAGTCGCCAAGCCGGACTACAAGCCAGTTAGTCTACCTATGCCGTCGCCGCATGTCGCCGAAGCTAACCCGAACTCCCTGTGGCGTGCCGGCGCGCGAGCCTTTTTCAAGGATCATCGCGCCAAGGAGGTCGGTGATATCATCACTGTATCCATGTCGCTCAGTGATAGCGCCAAGTTTTCAAACAAGACCGAACGAGCCCGCAAGGATAGCGAGGACCACGATCTCAACGATCTACTCGGCTTTGAAGACGAACTCACCAAATTTCTGCCGCAGGGCATCGATGCGCCCGGCCAGATTGCCAATTTCGCCACCGAACATTCCACCTCCGGCGACGGCAAGGTAGACCGCTCGGAGGTTTTGAGCTTAACCTTCGCCGCGGTCGTCACTCAGATCCTTCCCAACGGCTCTCTCGTGATCATGGGACGTCAGGAAATTCGGGTGAATTCCGAACTTCGTGAACTGGTGGTCTCTGGCGTAGTCCGGCCCAGCGACATCGAGTCGAACAATACCATTTCCCATGAGAAAATCGCGGAACTGCGGGTCGCTTACGGTGGGCGCGGCACCCTGAGCGAACTGCAGCAACCCCGTTGGGGAATGCAAATTTGGGATATCTTGTTCCCGTTCTAGGCCGGAAACTTCCGGGCCTAGCACCTTTACGGCCGGTGGTATTCCGCCGGCCGTCTTTTTTATTCCCGAACGGCAAAGCAGCTATCCCCTATACAGGCTTGGCAACATCCCATCTCCAAGGACGCTCGGTCGAATTATTTAGTTTCGAGGGATGCAGAAGCTGTAAAAAGTCACGAACCAGCCGGTTCGTATTGAAGGCAGACCCTATCTTGCTCCAAAAATCGACTAGACTTCGACGTCGACCGAAGCGCCTCGGGTGTCACCGCTCTGTGCGGCTTCTGACGAATTTCCACGAGATCCTGCATCCAAATTAGCAGCGTTGGCGTCACTACTCGAGACCGCTTTCGCTCGAGCAGCTTCTTTCTGGGCTTCCGCCTGCGCGCGCTCTGCTGCCGCTTCCGCCTCACGGCGGTCTTGCGAGCTCTTCAGCGCCTCCTCGAATTCTTTTTGCTGCTTAATGGCCACCTGAAAGGCCACGGAGCTTGCATCCGAGGGCGCTCGATTCTGCGTCAACTGGGTCGCGTTAATAAACATTCTGTCTACCTAAAACGCACCTTTATCTAACACATGGTTCTCGTATCAAACCACTTTGTAGATCAAATCAAGATGAACGACAAGAAAAAAAGGGGGAAACAGTAAAAAAAAATTTCAATACAAAAAAAACCGCCTACGCCGAAAATAAAAAATGAATATATAACAAAGCGTTATATGGAAAAAAAAATGCTAACAGCCCCCTCTGCGCTGCAATCAATCCACGTCGCCATTTTTTGCAAGAAAGCGAAGAAAATGCCGCCCCATCAGGCCTCATAGACAGGTTTTTTAAAGAAAGTCTGCAAACTGCGTCAATCGTCGCGGTGGGTTCGCTCCATGCGCTCATGGCGCTCCTGCGCTTCCAGGCTCATAGTTGCGATCGGCCGGGCCTGCAGGCGCGGCAAGCTGATCGGCTCCATAGTTTCTCCGATGACAATTGGATCCTCGCTCATGGAGTCTTCCTAGAGGATGACCACGACATTCAGGGAACCATTATTCACAATCCTCGGTCAAATATGAACAATTCGGTGGGGTATGCTGCGCCTAAACGTTTTAGAAACC
>CAJWVP010000021.1 GCA_913048145.1 uncultured Rhodospirillaceae bacterium | reverse complement strand
GCCGCGGAGATGATCGCATGGGTGTTGAGATAGCTCTCGCGCGCTGGCGGTGGGCCGATACAGATGCTCTCGTCTGCGAGACGCACGTGCATGGCGTCCGCATCCGCCATGGAATGCACGGCAACACTTTGGATTCCCATTTCACGGCAGGCGCGCTGGATACGAAGCGCGATCTCTCCCCGATTTGCGATGAGGATCTTTTCGATCATCGCCGGCCGGTTACTCGATCACCGCCAGGGGTTCGCCGAATTCCACCGGCGTCTCGGAATCGACAAGAATGAGCACTACTTTGCCAGCCTTCGGCGCGGCAATGGGGTTGAAGACCTTCATGGCTTCGATGAGGAACAGGGTTTGATCTTTGGTCACTTGATCACCGACTTGTACGAACGGTGCCGAGTTGGGATCCGGCGCCGTATAGACAACGCCAACCATCGGCGACGTCACGGCGCCCGGATGGTCGGCGTAGGAGGCTTCATCGGCAACCGGTGCGTCTTGCTTTGGCGCGGCGATTGGCCCCGCCACCGGCGCCGCGGCGGGGGCGAGACTAACGGTGGAGGCGACGGCGTGTTTCGCGACACGGATGCTTAAGCCGTCGGTGCCGTATTCGATTTCGCTTAGTCCGGTCTCATCCAACAATCCGGCCAATTCACGGACCAGATCTGATTCGATCGTCGGTTTCAAGTTTTTCGCCATGGAGGTTGGGCGTCCTTGTTATTATCCGGTCGTTTGTCTGGCGGTTTCCATGCCCATCTCTCGCGGTGCGGCCGCCGCCGACTCTGCTATCATGCCGGGGGGGCGCGGTAAGGTCCAGTTCCCAGGATTCTGGGTGTTGAACCTGCTGACGGAGGGGCTCATAATCGAGTTCTCAAGACCCTGAAACGGTTGGAATTCCAGGTAAAAGAGGACACCCGCCATGCGATTGACCATTAATGGCGAAGAGCGCGATTTCGACGCGCCGTTGACCGTCGAACAGCTGTTGGGCCGAATCGGTATCGAAGGCCGAAAAGTTGCGGTGGAGCGAAATCTGGAAATCGTACCAAAGTCCAACTATGCCGGCGCGGGCCTTAATGATGGGGACAAGCTTGAGATTGTTCACTTCATCGGTGGTGGCGCACCGGACAGCGCCGGCAATACTGATCCGGCTGCCGACATGGATGATCCGTTGGTGATTGCGGGCCGCACCTTTCATTCTCGCCTCATCACCGGTACTGGCAAGTATAAGGATTACGAGACCAACCGCCTCGCGGCGGAAGCTGCAGGCGTTGAGATGGTCACGGTTGCCGTCCGGCGGGTGAATATCTACGACCCAGACCAACCCATGCTGATGGATTACCTGGATCCGGAGAAATACACTTACCTACCTAACACGGCAGGCTGTTTCACCACCGAGGATGCGTTGCGGACCCTACGTCTTGCACGTGAGGCCGGTGGCTGGGATTTGGTCAAGCTAGAAATCCTGGGCGAGCAGAAAACCCTCTACCCGCAGATCGTGGAAACCCTGGCAGCGACAAAGATCCTCACCAAGGAAGGCTTCAAGGTGATGGTATACTGCTCGGACGACCCGATCATGTGCAAACGCCTGGAGGATGCTGGCGCCGTCGCCATTATGCCTCTGGGGGCGCCTATCGGTTCCGGTCTCGGTATTCAGAACCCAGTGAATATCCGCATTATCGTTGAGCAAACGGAAGTGCCCGTGATTATCGATGCAGGTGTTGGTACCGCATCGGACGCGGCCATTGCTATGGAACTGGGATGCGACGGAGTGTTGTTGAACGCCGCCGTAGCTGAGGCCAAAGATCCGATCCTCATGGCGAAAGCCATGAAGCATGCGGTCAAGGCCGGCCGCAAGGCTTATTTGGCCGGACGTATGCCGCGTAAGAAGTTCGCGGACCCGTCCTCGCCGCTGGCGGGTTTGATCTGACTGTCAATTATTTAGGACCGTTCGGTCCATAATATGTTAGCCTAACCGCTTGTATGAGAAATCAAGGAGGGAAGAATGGCGCGCCCCCCGGCGTTCGAACGACAAGCCGTCTTGGAACAAGCCATGCAGGTGTTTTGGACAAAGGGGTATGCGGCGACCAGCGTTGCGGACCTCACTGCCGCTATGAACCTTTCGAAAAGTAGCCTATATGGGGCCTTTGGAGACAAACATGCGGTCTTTTTGGAGGCCATCGAATTCTATCGAGATCACGTCACTGCTCGAGTGCGATCGGCCATAAATCTTCCGACGCCGGCCCGCCAGGTGATCCGCTCTATCCTTGGCCGTGCGGTTGACCGCATTCTCGAGCCTGACGGTCGCCGAGGTTGTTTCTTGAACAACAGCGCAGTGGAAGTCGGCCCCGATGATCCGGCCGCGGCGGAACGCTGCCGCAGTGGTCTATTGCTGATGGAAGACACCTTTGAGCGCCTTGTGCGGCGTGCTCAAGCAGAGGGTGATATTGCGGCGGAACACGACCCCCGAAAATTGGCGCGGTTACTGAACGGGACGGTCAACGGCATCATGGTCATTGGCAAAGCCAATCCGGACTATCAAACATTGAAAGATATCGTCGACGCGGTCATGAAGGCCATGGACTGAGGCCGGCGCTAGCTCAGTTCGACCTCGCGCAGCATGAAGGCTGGTACGTGATCGCCGAGGCCCTTCACGGGGGCGTCATCCGACTCGGGCAACTCATCCTTTCTGGTTTCATTACGCTGCCGCGAACGACTGCGCTCGCGAGAGGGCCGCTCCTCCGCCGGCGCGGCGTCGGGCGTTTTGTCATTCTCAGCGGTCGCCACGACTTCGGTTTCGATCGGCGTCGCGTGTTCCATGGCCTTCCGTCGGTTCCGCTGGCGCTTGGGCTTCTCTTCCACCGCATCCAAGTCACCGCCTTTCGCGCCGTCCAGTTTAATGCGGGGGATGGGTGATTTGGTGACCCGTTCGATGGCGTCGATGTACTTGGCATCCGCCGCCACGGCGATGGTGAAGGCGTGCCCTTTTCGGCCGGCCCGGCCGGTGCGGCCGATACGGTGGACGTAATCTTCCGCGTGTGTGGGAACATCGAAATTGAATACGTGGCTCATCTCTGGAATGTCAAGGCCCCGTGCGGCCACGTCGGAACAGACAAGATAGCGCATTTCGCCTGTTTTGAACTTGGTCAAGGTTTCCATGCGCATGGGCTGCGACATGTCCCCGTGCAGACGCGCCGCCTCAAGGCCGTGGCGGTTTAAGGACCGATGCACGATGTCCACGTCGCGTTTGCGGTTGCAGAAGATCAAGGCGTTGCGTGGATCTTCGTGTTTGATCAATTCGCGAAGCGCATCGCGCTTCATCTTCTGTTCGGCGCCGGGGCCGCGACCGTGCGGGCGGCCCAGGACCAACAATCCCTGGGAGATCGTGTCCGCCGTCGTCGACGGCGGCGCCACGGTAACTTCCTTGGGGTTCATGAGAAATTGTTCGGCCAGCTTCTTGATTTCCTTGGGCATGGTTGCCGAGAACAAAAGCGTCGTGCGCAAGGGTGGCAGCATGGACGCAATCCGCTCCACGTCTGGGATGAACCCCATATCGAGCATGCGGTCCGACTCGTCGATCACGAATACCTTCACATCGTTGAGCAGTAATAGCCCGCGTTCAAACATGTCGATCAACCGCCCGGGCGTGGCAATTAGAACATCGACCCCCTTGTTTAGGACCTTCGCCTGTTCATCCAGGGACTCACCGCCAATCAACAATGCTTTCGTGAGGCGGTGATTCTTGCCATAGATATCGAAGTTCTCAGCTACCTGAGCTGCTAATTCCCGGGTCGGTTCCAGAATGAGCGACCGCGGCATCCGCGCCTTGGCCCGACCTTGCGCCAGGATGTCGATCATCGGCAATGTGAACGAAGCCGTTTTCCCAGTACCCGTTTGGGCACAGCCAAGGATGTCGCGCCCCATCAGGACATAGGGGATCGCTTCCGCCTGAATGGGCGTAGGTTCGATGTAGCCGGCATCGGTGACGGCATTCAACAAGTCTTCACTGAGACCGAGATCGGAGAAAAGCATGTAAGCCGGGTGTACCCGTCGATGTGATCGGCCGAACGCCATTTCGCTATTCGTGCCAAAGGTTGCTGGATAGTAGGGTTTTGATGGCCCCTGTCAATGATTTAGAGGGCTATCGAACTCCTTGTGATGAATCCTTGCCAATACGGCGGACTTCGCTACCGTCCAACCGCGCGAACACATCAGGAGCTCTCGAATGTGTGGACGGATCCCCTTGGTTTTGCTGCCCGGCCTCTTATGCGACGACTCTCTATGGAAACATCAAGTTGCTGCATTGGACGACGTGGCCGATTGCCAGGTCATGGTGATGACCGAAGACGACACCATGGCCGGGATGGCGGCGAAGGTTCTTGCCCAAGCGCCGGCCAAATTCGCATTGGTGGGACTGTCCATGGGCGGCTATTGCGCCTTTGAAATCATGCGCCAAGCGCCGGACCGCGTCGCGCGACTGGCCTTGTTGGATACGTCCCATGAGGCCGACGCGCCGTCGCGGCGCAGCGAACGTCTAGCTTGGATCGCCAAGGCCAAGTTGCAAGGCTTAGAAGCGCTGATCCCGGATCATATGGCCATGTGGTTCCACCCTGAACATCTAAAAGACGAGGCTCTGGTTGCCGTGGCGGCACAGTCGGCGCGGAATGTCGGATTGGCGGCCTATGAACGGCAATTGACCGCGATCATGGACCGCCTGGACAGCGCACCGACACTCGCGTTGATATCCTGTCCGACGCTTGTGTTGTGTGGTCGTCAAGACATGGCGACGCCCTTGCATCTGCATGAAGCCATGGCTGACGGCATTGAAGGGGCTGAGTTGGTAGTGGTCGAGGATAGTGGTCATCTCTCGACCTTGGAGAAACCCGATGTCGTATCCGCCGCTTTGCGCCGGTGGCTAGGCGTCAGGGTATAGGAGGGAGGCATGCAGGGGCATATTCTTGGTGTCCGTGGCCATACACCTCAAATTGCGGATGACGCGTTCATCGCGTCGACGGCGGTGGTCATTGGCGATGTGGAAATCGGCGCGCGGGCCAGCATCTGGTATCACTGTGTAGTCCGTGGCGACATAAACGAGATTCGCATTGGGGAAGACACCAACATCCAAGACGGTACGGTGATCCACGTCGCCCGCAACAGTTTCGGCACCTATATCGGCAAGGGTGTGACCGTCGGCCATCTTTGTCTTATTCATGCCTGCACCCTGGAGGATCATTGCATGATCGGGATGCAGGCGACCGTCATGGATGGGTGTATTGTGGAACCCGGCGCCTTTTTAGCCGCGGGCGCTCTATTGCCGCCGGGCAAGCGCATTCCGGCTGGCGAATTCTGGGCAGGTTCGCCGGCCCGTTTTGTCAGCAAGGTCAAGGATACCCATAAGGCGATGCTGGATCGCATTTGGCCCGGGTATTCCGAACTGGGGGGAGAATACAGGGCCGAAGGGTTGGATCTGAGAGATCTGGCCGACGATGCCCCGGCATTATGGACGCGACAAAGCGCAAGGGAATAGGGCGTGTATGAGAGTATGGATATAGAAGGGCTTCTCGACGGAGTCTATGCCGGGGAAATTCGTGCCATCGCCCGAATGATGTCCTTGGCCGAGGGGGCACGGGCGCCGGTTCACGACGCCATGGCCGAGATCTATCGGCGAGCCGGACGAGCGCATGTTGTCGGCATCACCGGTGTACCCGGCTGTGGAAAGTCAACGCTGGTGGGGGCGCTTACCCGGGTGGTCCGTAAATCTGGCCGCAAGGTCGGCATTGTGGCTGTCGACCCGTCCAGCCCGTTTTCCGGCGGTGCGATCCTTGGCGATCGTATCCGGATGACCGATTTGGCTACGGACGAGGGTGTCTTCATCCGCTCCCTGGCGACGCGCGGCAACCTGGGTGGGTTGGCCAGCGCCAGTCTAGATACTGTGGACATTCTTGATGCAGCCGGATTTGATCTAGTGTTGATCGAAACGGTCGGGGTCGGTCAGGACGAGGTTGATATCGCGAGCGCGGCGCAGACGGTGGTCGTGGTATCCGCCCCGGGACTTGGCGACGACGTGCAGGCCATCAAGGCTGGCGTTTTGGAAATCGCCGATATCCACGTGGTCTCCAAAGCGGACCGGCCTGACGCCAACAAGACGACCAGCGATCTGAAGGCCATGTTGGGGCTGGGCCTCAGCAGTCGTGATCGGGGGGTATGGTCCGTGCCGGTCATCTGCACAAGTGTCGAGACGGGTGAGGGGATCGAGGACCTGAGCGCTGCCATTGATGATCATGGCGTACATTTGTCGAATTCTGGAGAGCGCGATCACCGGCAAAAAGAGATTGCCGAGATGCGGGTTCTGAAGATTGCCGAGAACATGGTTCGCCGACGCGTGGAAGGGGAGCGCGAAACAAGCCTGAGAACCATGTTTGACGACACAGCCACGCGCCGCCTCGACCCTCATTCCGCCGCGCGTAAATTGCTTCAAGATCTGAATTTAGGCGAATAACAAACTGATAAAAAAGTGATATATTTATCATATTTGAAAATCCGCGTGTTCTGATAGGGAATTTCCGAACACTTTGGTTTTGTCATGTCACGGCCGTCTGGAAATTGAATTCGTGCGGACTATTTTGAACTGGCCGCTTTAATTCGTTGATTGCGATCTCGAATTTTTCCTTACCACCGGGATTACAGAAGTCGACCACCTAGCCGTTGTGGCGGATCAATTAAGCGGGCTGTAAAGGCTTTTCAGGCCACGTCGCCGGATGCCATGTATCCGCACCGGCGCTTTTCAGGTACTGCGCCGAACCGGTTGGCAATCAGGGATTGGTGCCCGGCTATGCCGACGTGAAACACGAGGGAATTGACCACGGTTTGCGAGCACTGTTGGATTGCATGACGACTAGTGACTGATCGTTGCGCAGATTCCGTTTCACGAGGGAGAAACCAATGACTGTCGCCCGCCAGCTGGCCGAGCGCATCCTGGCCCCAACGTTCCAGGATTTGCCGGCTGAAGCCGTACATTGGGCCAAGATCGGTATTCTGGACACGGTGGGTGTCACCATTGCCGGCGCCTCCGAACCGTGCACCGCCATCACGGCCGCAACGCCAGGAATTGCCGATACGGATGGCCCGGCCCTTTTGTTCGGCCTTGCGCGACGGACCTCTGTGCTAGATGCGGTTTTGATCAACGGCGTTGCGTCGCACGCATTGGACTACGACGACGTCAACAATCAGATCGGCGGCCATCCCTCCGTACCACTGGTGCCGGCGATGTTCGCCTTGGCCGACATGGTGGATACCACCGGTGAAGATGCTATCGCGGCCTACGTTTCGGGGTTTGAGGCGGAAACCCAACTCGGCCTCGGTGTGCACTATCACCACTACGCCAAGGGATGGCACCCGACGGCGACGCTGGGCATCTTCGGGACTGTTGCCGTGGGCGCGCGACTGTTGAACCTCAACGTGGACCAGACCACCCAGGCTTTGGCGCTGGCGGTATCCCTGGCGTCCGGCGTGAAAGCCAACTTCGGGACCATGACCAAGCCGCTGCACATCGGGCATTCGCTGCGCAACGGCGTGATGGCCGTATTGATGGCGCGGGACGGGTTCACCGCTAACGAGGCGGCATTTGAGCACAGGCAAGGGTTCTTTGAGGTCTTCAATGGCGCGGACAGCTATGATGCATCGAAGATTTTCGACGGGTGGGGCACACCCTGGAATGTCACTGACCCCGGCCCGAGCCTGAAAGCCTATCCGTGCTGCGGTTCAACCCACGGGGCCATCGATTGTGCCCTGGCTTTGCGCCATGCCCATTCGCCAGACTTGGCGGATATCGTCAAGATCGACATCCGTACCGATCCGAAGCGATTGCCGCATACAGACAATCCCGACCCCATCAGCGGCCTTGGCGCCAAGTTCAGTATACAATACGTGGTTGCGCGCGCCTTCATCGACGGCGCGGTGCGGTTGGGCGACTTCGAGAACGCGGCCTACGACGACCGGGGCGCGCGTGATCTCATGACGAAGGTTTCGGCGTCCGTCCATCCGGACATGGATGATCCCACTATGGATACCTACGCCGCCGAAGTGACAATCACGATGAACGACGGTCGGAAATTGTCTCACCGGTCTGGCGACGTCGTGCTTCGGGGGCCGGGCCGTCCCATGGATGAGGCGGCGATGTTCGCGAAATTCGCCGACTGCACGCAGCGGCAACTGCCGGCGGAAACGCTGCGCAAACTATATAATATGCTGCTGCAACTGGAGACGTTGCGGCGGCTTAGCGCCGTGACAGACTGCCTGGCGGCTGTCTAACCGTCAGGCACGATGGCTGCCAAATAGACGAGGGATCAGTCGATAGCCTTCATCATGATGTAGGTGCCCGGCGCATCGGCCAAAGCCTTTAGCCCACCTTTGCCCGGCGCGCGGGCCGGTACGCGGTTCTTACCGGACTGTTTCTTCAGCCAACCGTCCCAATCTGGCCACCAGGACCCTTCATGCTGCGTTGCGTCGTTAAACCAATCGTCGGCCGTCTTCGCCTTCTTGGCATTGGTCCAATAACCGTACTTGGGTTTCGACGGATGATTGACGATGCCTGCGATATGTCCCGACCCGGCGAGTACGAATTTCACCGGCCCTTTATAGAGTTGCGTCGCACGGTAGGTGGATTTCCAAGGCGCAATATGATCTTCGCGCGTGGAAATTATGTAGGTCGGCACTTTAATGTCGCGAAGGTCCAGTTTGACACCGGCTAATTCAACGCCGCCCGGTTCGACCAGTTTGTTTTCGAGATACATCTTGCGCAGGTAGAAAGAGTGCATAGCGGCCGGCATGCGGGTCGAGTCCGCGTTCCAGAACAAGAGATCGAACGGAAACGGCTCCTTGCCCATCAGGTAGTTGTTGATGACGAAGGACCAGATCAGATCGTTGGAGCGGAGCATATTGAAGGTGTTGGCCATTTCACCGCCTTCCAGATAACCGCGCTCGTACATCTTTTCTTCTAAGCTGGCCAATTGGACCTCATCGATGAAGACGCCGAGGTCGCCCGCTTCCTCGAAATCCACCATGGTGGTAAAAAAGGTGACAGAATTAACCTGGCTCACGTTATCTTTTGCGGTGAGATAAGCCAAAGTCGAGGCAACGAGGGTTCCCCCAATACAGTAACCGATCAAGTTTACGTTATCTACGTTGGCGGCTTTTTTCGCTGCGTCGATGGCGGCGATGGGGCCTTCCAACATATAATCATCGAAGGTTTTCTGCGCTAGTTGCGCGTCCGGATTCACCCAAGAGACGACAAACACAGTGTGGCCTTGTTCTATGGCCCAACGGATAAACGAATTCTTCTCACGCAGGTCCAGGATGTAATATTTGTTGATCCATGGTGGCACGATAACCAACGGCGTTTTCACCACGTGGTCGGTGGTAGGGTCGAATTGCAGGAGTTCCATGAGGTCGTTCCGGAAGATGACCTTGCCCGGCGCTGTGGCAACATCAACACCAACCTCAAAGGCGCCCGGGTCAATCATCTTGATCTTCAACTTACCGTCGCCGTCCTCCAAGTCCTCAAGTAGGTTCTCAAGACCCTTAAGAAGGTTCTTGCCGCCTGACGCCAACGTCGTCCGGAGAACCTCTGGATTGGTCATGATGAAATTGCTGGGCGATAGGGCGTCGACGAATTGGCGGGTATAGAAATCCACTTTGTAGGCCGTTTTCTTATCCAGGCCTTCAACTCCATTCACGGAGGACAGAATCCACCGCGACGTGAGTAAGTAGGATTGCTTAAAGAAGTCAAAGATCTGGTTTTCGTTCCAAGCATCGTCGTGGAAGCGATGGTCGTCGGCCCCCGGTTCAATAACAGGCGCCGTATTCTGACCAAGTATGCGTTGCGCCGAATTATTCCACAGCATCAGATAATCCTGCCAGAGATTGAGGTTCGATTGGACAATGTGGGCGGGATTCGCCATCATCTGGATCGTCATTTGCATGAAGGCTTCGCCCACATTCATTGGATCGACTTCCGGCGGGGCTCCGGCTTCCAAGTGACGGCGCATGTAATCGGCCATGAGACGCTGCGATCGCTCCGCTATCTCAGCCAAGGATTTTGACAATTCCGACGGATCAGGCATTTTTGGCGTCGGCTGAGGTTGATCGTTCATCATCTAATCCTTTAAGATCATTTGAGAATCATGGATTTGGCACTCGACTTAATGGCCGCAGCAGCTTAGTTTGCGATCGGTTAACTATTCGAATGTATTCTGGATTTCAAGAATTTTTGCTGCAGTTGCGAAAAGAATGAATATACAGAACGATACGAAACGGCAGAAAAGGGCGATGAGATCGATGTCGAAGTACAAATTATTGAAGATTGGTGGGCGTTTAACCGCCGTCACTTTTGCCGCCTCTTTACTTGGCTCCTGCTCTCAGTTGCCGGGTGCCATCAACCCTGTCGAGTGGTATAATAAATCTGTTGATTTCTTTATCGGCGATGAAACAAAAGAAGAGCCAAAAGACTGAATAAACAGAGCGATATGAAACGGCTGAAAAGGGGGATGAAATCGATGCCGGAGTGCAAATTATTGAAGATTGGTGGGCATTTTACCGCCGTCACTTTTGCCGTCTCTTTGCTTGGTTCTTGCTCTCAGTTGCCGGATGCGGTCAATCCTGTGGAGTGGTATAATAGCTCGGTCGATTTTTTTGTCGGCAATGAAGAAAAAGAAAAGCCTTCTGCCAGCCAGCAAGCGAAGAACACGCTTGAGAAGAACGGTGGCAAGGCCCTCCCCGGCGCCAACAAAGAATTCCCGAAGATCGCCACTGTGGATCAGCAGCGTGACTACTATGAGGCGCGCAAGCGTGGCGGGCTCGTCGCCGACACGGAAGGCCGCAATTATGCGCCAGCTATTGCACGACAAGGTGAGACCTCCAGTCGACTGGCCGTTGCGCCTCCGCGGGAGCCAAAAGTCGCCGAACAGCAACCGGCCCCGCCGGCCACGCCAACGACGCCCGTAACCACGGAAGAAGTACTTTTGGCGCCGCCGTCCGGGCCTTCTGCGGCGAAAACGGCGAGCGCATCCTTGCCTTCGACGGGAGAGCAAAAGGCCTTTCAAGCTCGACTCCAAAAACGTTTGGACGAAATCCGCGCGCGCGCGGGTCAACCCCCCGCTGAATTGCCGACCTCAATGGCCGGTGTAATTGCGCCGGATGACTTCGGGACGGTGATTGTCAACTCCACCGGCATCAGATCCAGCCGCGTTAGCTCGCTGGCCATAAACCCCGCAAGCGTCAAGGCGGCACCCCTGTCTGCCAATCCGCTGGCCAATATCTCCCGCCCGGCCCGGCCTCTGGCTTCCGGCGCCGTGAAGGTGGCCACCATTCATTTCCGCAACGGCTCATCCGCGCTGACGACGCGCGATCGCCAGATCATCGCGAACGCCCTGCAATTGAAGAAGGAGCGCGGCGGGCGTATTCACATTATCGGACACGCCAGCAGCCGCACTCGGTCAGCTGATCCGGTTCGCCACAAGATGTTGAACTTCAAGGTCTCAGTTGACCGCGCCGACGCGGTGGCCCGAGAGTTGATCCGTCTTGGTGTTAAGAAGAAAGAGTTGGTGGTCGACGCCATTTCCGACGCGCAACCCGTCTACTTCGAGTTCATGCCGACTGGCGAGGCGGGTAATCGGCGGGCGGAGATTTACCTCGAAAGCTAGAGGGGATGCGCACGTACCGCGGCGCGTGCCATTGCGGCAAAGTCGTATTCGAGATCGACACGGAACTTGACTGCGCGGCGATTTGTAATTGCTCCATATGTCGGCGGCGTAATGCGTTGATGCACCGGGTCCCGGCAACGCACTTCCGCCTCATTGATGGCGCTGATGCTCTGACCCTATACCAATTTAATACGTCAACCGCCCGCCACTACTTCTGCAAGACCTGCGGGATTTATCCATTTCATCGTCCTCGCATCGCGCCCGATGCCTACACGGTCAATGTGAATTGCCTGGACGACGTGGATGACGACCAAATCACGAATTTGGAGATCATTCGCGTCGATGGGCGCTCGTTTTCCACTTCGTAGTGATCTACAACGGCCATAATTGCGCTATGATTAAACGGCACGCTCTTTTATCGCCGATGGAACGTGCTTGAGCAGTACGGAACCATCTGGCATTTCATAGGCGCAATCAGAACAGCGGTTGAACGGCCATGGACCACGAATTTCATAAGATCAGGCGTTTGCCGCCCTATGTCTTCGCAGAAGTTAATGCCATGAAGGCCGACGCTCGAGCCGCTGGCGAGGACATTATCGATTTTGGCATGGGGAACCCCGATCAGCCGCCGGCCCTGAATATTATTGAGAAGCTTAAGGAAACGGTTGCGGACCCCAAGGTCCATCGCTACTCGAACTCCCGTGGCATTTTGGGACTACGGAGAGCCCTTTCCGCCTATTACGGGCGCCGTTTCGGGGTCGAGGTGGATCCGGAAACAGAGGTCATCGTGACGCTGGGGTCGAAGGAAGGCTTGGCCAACTTGTCATCTGCTATCACGACGCCTGGTGATGTGATCCTCGTACCGAACCCGAGTTATCCGATCCATCAGTTCGGATTTATCATTGCCGGCGCCGCGGTTCGCAACATTCCCGTCGGACCAGACAGCGATTTTATGGCCGCGCTAGAGCGTGCGGTCCAGCACAGCGTGCCAAAGCCGACCGCCGTGGTTCTCAACTATCCGAACAATCCAACCGCCCAGGTCGTCGATCTCGATTTCTATGCCCAGGTCGTCGATTTCTGCCACTTCCATGGCATCTATATCCTGTCAGATCTAGCGTATTCGGAGGTTTATTTTGACATCGCTCCGCCGCCGTCGATCCTTCAGGTTCGGCGTGCCTGGGAAATTGCCGTAGAGTTCACCTCTATGAGCAAGACCTACTCCATGCCCGGATGGCGGATCGGGTTCGCGGCCGGGAACAAGAAACTCATTGGAGCTTTGGCGCGAGTGAAGTCTTATCTGGATTATGGCGCCTTCACACCGATCCAGGTAGCCGCGACGGCCGCTCTGAACGGACCGCAAGATTGCGTCGATGAGATGCGAGCCCTTTACAGGGAACGCCGCGATGTGCTGGTCGAAGGATTGGCCAATGCCGGTTGGGACATGCCCGCGCCGGACGCGACCATGTTCGCTTGGGCCCCAGTGCCGCCGCAGTTCTTGGACATGGGGTCGCTGGAATTCTCGAAACTTCTGCTTCGCGAAGCCCAGGTGGCGGTGTCTCCCGGTATAGGTTTTGGGGAGCATGGCGAGGGATTTGTCCGCATTGCGCTTTGCGAGAACATCCATCGCACCCGACAGGGCATTCGTTCCATTAAGGCGCTGATGGGCGGCGTGGAGAAATCCCGCCCGGCGCCCGCGCCGATTAAGGCCGCCAAGGCATGACCACGCCGCTGCGGATTGGAATTGCCGGTCTGGGCACCGTCGGGATAGGTACGCTTGAGGTTCTCTCGGCGCACGCTGAAATGTTCGCAAGCAGGGTATCCCGCCCACTAACCGTCACGGCCGTAGCGGCCCGCGACTGGGTCCGGGATCGGGGCGTCGATCTTCGTGGATATGAATGTTTCGACAATGCTGTAGACATGGCCTACAGCGACGATGTGGACGTTGTAGTCGAGTTGATCGGCGGATCGGACGGGATCGCGAAGGACCTGACCGAAGCGGCGCTGGCCAATGGCAAGCATGTGGTGACGGCGAACAAGGCTCTCATTTGCGAGCATGGGCAGGAAATTTTCGAGGCCGCCGAAAAAGCGAACGTGCGTTATGCGTTCGAGGCCAGTGTTGCGGGTGGCATACCGATTATCAAAGTGCTTCGCGAATGTCTGGTGGCGAACGAGTTTCCACTCGTTTACGGTATTCTGAACGGTACTTCCAACTACATTTTGACCCGCATGGAACAGGAGGGGGCTTCCTTCGACGAAGTGTTGAATGATGCTCGTTCCCTCGGTTATGTGGAGGCGGACGAAGCCTTGGATCTCGATGGGGTCGACGCCGCTCACAAGGCGGTCATCCTCGCCTACCTCGCCCACGGAGTATGGTTCCCCATCGAGAATATGCCGATCGAGGGTGTACGCCGAATCTCCAACGAGGATTTGCAAGCGGCTCGCGACTTGAACTGCAAGATCAAGTTGATTGCGGTTATCCGTAGAAATTTTTCCAACAATCACGTTTCAGTAGGAGTTCATCCGGCCCTCGTGCCCATGGATGAAATCATTGCCCGTACCGATGGCGTTTACAATGGCGTGAGCATCACCGGCACGGCGGTGGGGGGGGGCAGTCTAGCTCTGCCGTACTTCTGCGCCGCGGGGGGGTTTTTCCCGGCGCTCGCGTTTCTGCTCGTCGCGTACGGGCTTCTCCTCGGGTCGGCGCTGGTTTTAGTGGAGCCCACGATCCGGGTCTGGGAGGACAACCCGTCCGCGCCGGTCTCGATGCACTCCGTGGTGCGGACGTACCTCGGCGAGCGCTGGGGTCTCGCCGCGGGGGTCACGTTCTGGGTGCTCATCAACTGCACGCTGGTGTCGCAGCTGGCCAAGTGCGGCGAGCTCACGGCGGTCTTTTTTGCACTAAATACTCATACGGGCCTCGACGTCGCCGGCGCGTACGGGATTTGGGTCGGTCGTTTCGGCGCCGTCGCCGCCGCGTTCGCGATCGCGTTCGCCGCGTTCGACCCGAACGTGGGGAAGATCAACGCGTGCGCCACCGCGGGGTTGTTCCTGGGGTTTTTGCTCGCGCTCGTGT
The DNA here is from genome assembly GCA_913048145.1 of uncultured Rhodospirillaceae bacterium. Lineage (GTDB taxonomy): Bacteria > Pseudomonadota > Alphaproteobacteria > Rhodospirillales > Casp-alpha2 > UBA3470. The sequence continues at coordinate 271 of CAJWVP010000021.1, read as the reverse complement.
TCGGGATCGGGGGGGTGAACCCGAGCCTGCTCGTGGCGGGAAACCTCGTCGCCGCCGCGCCCGCGCTGCCCGCCATCGCGCAGACCATGACGTACGCCGAAGCGATCCCCACGGTGGTGGACATGTGCCGCGGGTCGCGCGTGAAGGTCCGGAGGGTGCTGGCGCTCGGGTCGCTCGGGCCCGCGGTGATGTACGCGCTGTGGCTGGCGGTGACCCTCGGCCGCGCGTCGCTGGCGGATTTCGCGGCGAGCGGCGGGGACCTGGCGGCGAA